>CALMQC010000166.1 GCA_937871895.1 uncultured Roseateles sp.
GATGCGCTGCACCTCGCTGTCGGAGCTGATCAGGTCGTTGATCTTCTTGCGCCGGGTCAGCGGGTCCTCGCCCTTGGCCGGGGCGCCGGTCTTCTCGCGCTGAATCTTGAGCTGCTCCTGGCGGTAGGCCTGATCGGCCTCGAACTTGCGCACCCCGAAGGCGTCCTGCGCCTGCTGGCGCCAGCGCTCATACTGCTTGTCGAGCAGCTTCTGGCGCTCGGCCGAATCGAGGCGGTCCTGCTTGGCGGCCTCGGCGTCCGCCTTCTGCGCGTTGGCGAGGCCCTGTGCCATGCCCTCGGCGAAGGCAGGGCCCTTTCCGGCGCCCTTGCTGATGGTCAGCGGCCCCAGTCCGGAGGAGTTGCCGCGCCGGCGCAGGCGCGCCAGCACGTTTCCGGTGGCTGGTCGGCCGACACTGGCCGGCGTCGCCGTCATGGCGGTGCCGCCGTTCTCGCCCAGCGTGTCCATGCGCGTGGGCGGCAGGGGCGTGCCGGGCGCCGGCACGCCGACCGACGGCGCCTGGATGTTGCCGCCGAACATGTTGGCGAGGACGTCGAGAAAGCCGGGCATGTCAGAGGCCTCCCAGCGCGGTGCCGATGCCCGCCAGCGCGCCCGAGAGCCCGCTGCTGAGGCTCTGGATCGGGCTCTTGAGGATGCCGCCGGCGATCTGGCCGAGCAGGCCCATGCCGGCATTGTTGGGGGTCGACTGCTGGCTCATGTTCGCCCCGGTCGTCATGTGAGGCGTCGAGTTGAGGAGCTGCGTCAGGAAGCTGAGCTTCTCGAAGGGGTCGCCCTGCTGCTCCTTGAACTCGCCATAGCCGAAATCGTCCTTGGCCTGGCGGATCAGCCGGTCCTTGTCGGAGAGCGAGGCCATCATGTTGGCCCAGTTGCCGGCCTCGTTGAACTCGGCGCCGCCGAGGCCCTGGAACATCTGGCCGAGCTGCGCGAGCAGGTTGCGCTCGGCATTGCGGTCGGAGGTGGCCTGCTTGAAGCCCTGATCGTAGAGGCTGGCCGTGGCGTCGCCGATGTTCTGCTGCTCGTCGCGGAGCTGCTGTGCGGTCAGCACGCCATGGCCGGTGTCGCCGAAGGCGCCGGCCATGGTGGCGCGGCTGTCGATGCCGTTGCGCGCCATGGCGCCCTGCTCGGTGATCTTGCGCAGGGTCGGGTTGAGCACCGCCTCGAGGTAGGGGCTCATATAGTCCTTGACCCCCTTGGTGGGGTCGATGGTGCCCTTGAGGCTGTCGAGGATGGAGCGGGTGGTGCCGTAGTCGGCATTGCCGCCCGCAAAGCCCATCAGGGCGTCGCGCGCCTTGCCAAAGTCGGAGTTGAAGTCGGCGACGCGCTCCCCGCCGAAGGCCTTCCATGGGTTCGCGTCCACGGCGGCCTTGGCCTTGGTGTAGTTTTCCCAGCCGGCATCCGTGACCCTCTGCTCGGGGCCGGACCACTGGTAGCTGACGCTCTTGCTCTTGTTGCTACCCGACATGGGCGTCCCCCTGCACGGCGAAGATGGCCCCGGCTGGGGCAAACGAGACTTGGGTGGCGATGCGCTCCAGCCCGTTGCGCGGGCGCTGGCGCTTCTCGCTGAACGCCACCAGCATCACCGACAGCCCCGTCCGCTCGGAGAGCTGCCGGGCCTCGGCGAGGAGGAGGCGGGCCGCCTCGCCGTCGCGGTAGTCGGGATGCACGTAGAACCACACCTCGGAGAGGTAGGAATCCTGGCTGTACCAGTAGTCGAGCTCGATCAGGCCCATGCTGGCGATGATGCGGGGCTCGTCGCCCGACACGTCCTCCACCACATAGGCGGCGTGGCGCATGACGGAGTGCGCCACGTTGGCCAGCATCTTCTTGTGGTCGAGCGGGGCCCGGCCCACCTCGGCGTGCATCGGCAGGAGGTGCGTGAAGATCAGCGCCGCATCCATGGCCGTGGTGGCCGGCCGCGAGATCAGCGCGCCCTCACTCCGCACGGAAGGCGCCCCGCTTCTGCTGGTCGGCGATGAAGGTGCCGAAGGCGCGGGCGACGTCCTGCGCCGTGGCGGTGGCGGTGTCGAGCGTGCGCGACTCCGTGTCGACCGTCACCGCGATCGCGTCGGCGTGGCGCTCGGGCTCCTCCTGGCTGGCCTGCTCGATCTGGCGCAGGCAGTTCATCACCCATTCGAGCTCGCGCCCGCGGGTCGGGTATCCGAAGTTGAGCGGCTTCACGGGCGGCCTCCGGTCGGGCGGACGAGGAACTGGGGCGAGCCGAGGCGGAAGTCGGAGCCCACGCCCTCGCCGAACAGCTCCACCGTGAGCAGCCGGCCGTTGATGCGCAGGTCGACCATCGGGTCGTCGGCGGCGATCAGCGCCTCGTAGCTGTCGTGCACGGGGCTTTGCGGCCGGTCGCGCGCCTCCAGGCGGATGCTGACGTCGCCGCCGAAGCGGTCGAAGTCGGGCACGAAGTGGAAGACGTCCATGTCCTTGCCGCCGCTGGCGATCTGGAACACGGAGGTCTTGAGGTTCCACGGCAGCGCGGCGCCGTCGGCATCGACGCCCGTCTCGTGCTGGTAGACGTAGCCGTCCGTGGCCGCCATCAGCGGCCTCGGATCGGCACCCTCGTAGGGGCGGGCACTGGTCCGCTCCAGCGTCCCGGTGACGTGGTCGAAGGTGTCGATGTTGAAGGCGACGTAGGCGTCAGGCTCGGTGGAGGAGCCGGTGACGAACAGGAACCACACCTCGCGGAAGATCGGGTTGAAGAAGCAGACCGTCTTCGTCTCGTAGGTGGAGCGCAGCCGCTCGCGCACCCACTGGTGAGCGTCGGTGCTCTGCGGGACATTTTGCACCGAGCCGTTCCACATGAAGAAGCCGTTCAGCCCCCACCAAAAGGCGCCGAAGGTGCCCACCGCGAAGGCCAGCGGGCCGGCCAGCCCGCAATTGCGGCCGGCGATGCGGCTGTCATAGACGAACTGCGAGCCCGTGTACTGGAAGGTGTAGGCGGCGAGGTCCGTCCACACCATGCTGATCTTCTCGGCGACGGCGCCGCCGCCCATGATCTTCTTGCCCACCTGCAAACGGCGCGAGCGGGCGGTGTTCGTCAGGGTGCCCGTCCACTGGTCGAGGTCGCCCTGGTGGTTCCAGCGCACGAGCATGGGGTCGATGCTGCCCGAGGTGTCGGGCGAGGCCCCCAGCGCTAAGACGAAGCTCTCTGGCGTCACGAACATGCAGCGCATGGCGCCCGTGCCGTCGCTGGGCGCGGCGGGCTCGCGGCGCGCGATC
>CALMQC010000167.1 GCA_937871895.1 uncultured Roseateles sp.
CCAATAGATGGCGAAGCGGCGGGCGCCCCTGGCCCGCCATTGCCCCAGGCAGCGGCCCTCGGGCGCTGCCTGGGGGTTTCTTGGTGCCACCCGGCACCGCGTCACTCCTCAGAAGGTCCGCCATGGAAGCCTCAGAGATCATGAACATCGCCCTGATGCAGGGCTTTGCCGGGATCAGCCTGTTCTCGGTGCTGCTGCTGATGGGCCTGGGCCTCGCCATCATCTTTGGCCAGATGGGCGTGATCAACATGGCGCATGGCGAGTTCATGGCCATCGGCGCCTACACCGTCTTCCTCGGCTCCACGCTGACCGAGAAGTTCGCGCCCTCGCTGATGCAGGCCTACTTCCCGTTCGCCATCGTGGCGGCCTTTGTGTTTGCCTTCGCGGCCGGGTGGCTGGCTGAGTGGGCCTTGATCCGCCACCTCTACAAGCGCCCGCTCGACACTCTGCTCGCCACCTGGGGCCTAAGCCTAGCGCTGCAGCAGTCCTTCCGCACCTTCATCAGCCCCAAAGAGGTCAGCCCCACGCTGCCTGACTGGCTGATGGGCTCCTGGGCCCCGCACGAGGGCCTCGACATCCCTATCAACGGCATGTTCGTGCTGGCCCTCACGGCCCTGGTCACCGGCGGCGTGATGCTGGCCCTCTACAAGAGCCGCTGGGGCCTGCGCGTGCGCGCCACCGTCAGCAACCGGCCGATGGCCAATGCCATCGGCATCAACACCAAGCGCACCGACCGCCTCACCTTCGCCATCGGCTGCGGCATTGCGGGCGTGGCCGGCGCGGCCTTCACCACCATCGGCTCCACCGGGCCCACCTCTGGCTCGCTCTACATCGTGGACGCCTTCCTGGTCGTCACCTTCGGCGGCGCGGCCAGCTTGCTCGGCACCGTGGCCTCGGCCTTCGGCATCGCGCAGACGCAGTCCATCAGCGAGTTCTTCATGACCGGCTCCATGGCCAAGGTGCTGACGCTGAGCGCGATCGTGCTGATTTTGATGATGCGCCCGCAAGGCCTGTTCGCTGCCAAGGTGCGCCGATGACCGACCGCTTTCCTGTCTCCCGGAGTTGCTGACCATGAACGCCCTGAAGTCCTGGCTCCGCCAGCCCTCGATCGGCGCGCTGCTGGCCCTTGCCCTGCTGCTGCTCGTCGTCTTCCCGGCCGTGCTTGATGTGTTCCGCCTCAACCTGGTCGGCAAATACCTGTCTTACGCCTTCGTGGCCGTGGGCCTCGTGGTGCTGTGGGGCTGGGGCGGCGTGCTGTCGCTTGGGCAGGGGGTGTTCTTCGGCCTCGGCGGCTACGCCATGGCCATGTTCCTGAAGCTCGAAGCCAGCGACCCCATCAGCACCAAGATCCAGAGCACGCCGGGCATCCCCGACTTCATGGACTGGAACCAGATCACGGCGCTGCCCACCTGGTGGCTGCCCTTCAAGAGCCTGCCCGCCTCGCTGCTGGCCGTGGTGCTGGTGCCCACGCTGCTGGCCTTCCTGATCAGCTTCGCGATGTTCAAGCGGCGTGTGGGCGGCGTGTACTTCGCCATCATCACGCAGGCCGTGGCACTGATCCTGACCGTGCTCATCATTGGCCAGCAAGGCTTCACCGGCGGCGTCAATGGCATCACCGACCTCAAGACCCTGAACGGCTGGGACATCCGCACCGACGGCGCCAAGGTGCTGCTCTATTACGTCTGCGCGCTCTGCCTGCTGGCGTCCATCGTTGTGGGGCTCTGGATGCAGCGCAGCAAGTTCGGCACCCTGCTGCTGGCCATGCGCGACAAGGAAGACCGCGTGCGCTTCTCGGGCTACGACGTGGCCATGTTCAAGGTCGCGGCCTTTTGCCTGGCCGCCGCGATTGCCGGCGTGGGCGGCGCGATGTTCACGCTGCAGGTGGGCTTCATGTCGCCGAGCTTCGTCGGCATCGTGCCCTCGATCGAGATGGTCATCTACGCGGCGGTGGGCGGGCGCGCCAGCCTCGTCGGCGCGGTGGTCGGCACCCTGCTCGTCAACGCCGGCAAGACGCTGTTCTCAGAGACCTTCCCGGACCTCTGGCTCTTCCTGATGGCCGGCCTCTTCATCGGCGTGACCATGGCCTTCCCGGACGGCCTTGCCGGCCTCGTGCAGAACAAGCTGTTGCCGCTGCTGCAGCGGCGCAAGGCCGACCCGGCGGCAGCGCCGGTGACGGCGCCTGCCCCCAAGGCCGCCGCCCCAGCCAGCTCATCCGCACGCACCCCCTCCACGCCCCCGCTGCCCGGCCACCCGGTGGGCGGCGGCGCCTGACCGCCTGTTGGGAGACCCGCCATGGCCGCCACCGAATTCGCGCTCTACATCGAAGACCTCAGCGTCTCCTTCGACGGCTTCAAGGCCATCGACAGCCTCAACCTCTACATCGACAAGAACGAGCTGCGCGTCATCATCGGCCCCAACGGCGCCGGCAAGACCACGCTGCTCGACCTGATCTGCGGCAAGACCCGCGCCAGCAGCGGCAGCATCAAGTTCAAGGACGAGGAGCTGACCCGCCTGCCCGAGTACGCCCGCGTGCGCCGCGGCATCGGCCGCAAGTTCCAGACGCCGTCCATCTACGAGAACCTCAGCGTCTTCAAGAACCTGGAGGTCTCCTACCCGGCCGGGCGCTCGGTGCTGGGCTCGCTGTTCTTCAAGTGCAGCGACGAGGTGCTGGCGCGCGTGCAGGTGGTGGCCGAGGAGATTGGCCTGGCTGACAAGCTCGACACCGAGGCCGGCTTACTCAGCCACGGGCAGAAGCAGTGGCTGGAGATCGGCATGCTCTTGATGCAGGAGTCCGAGCTCTTGATGCTGGACGAGCCCATCGCCGGCATGAGCGCCCGCGAGCGAGAGCTGACCGCCGAGCTGCTCAAGCGCATCAGCAAGAACCGCTCGGTCATCGTCATCGAGCACGACATGGCCTTCGTCGCGCAGATCGCGCACAAGGTCACCGTCATGCACCAGGGAAAGATCCTTGCCGAAGGCTCGATGGACAAGGTCCAGAACGATCCCAAGGTGATTGACGTGTACCTAGGTCATTAGGAGCAGCCATGCTGAACGTGAACAACCTCTTCGTTGCCTACGGCCAGAGCGAGGCGCTGCATGGCGTCAGCTTCGAGGCGCGGCCCAAGGAGACCATCGCCATCATGGGCCGCAACGGCATGGGCAAGACCACGCTGTTCAAGAGCCTGATCGGCCTGCTGCCCGCCAAGGCCGGCAGCATCCAGGTGGGCGGGCAGGACGTGACGCGCGACGAGAGCTTTCGCCGCGTGGCCAAGGGCATTGCCTACGTGCCGCAGGGCCGCATGATCTTCCCGACCCTGACCGTCGAAGAGAACATCCAGACCGGCCTGGAGAACGCCAAGAGCAAGCGCATCCCCGACGACATCTACGCGCTCTTCCCGGTGCTCTTCGAGATGCGTCGCCGCAAGGGCGGCAACCTCTCTGGCGGCCAGCAGCAGCAGCTCGCCATCGCGCGGGCTCTCGTCACCGACCCCAAGGTGCTGCTGCTCGACGAGCCCACCGAGGGCATCCAGCCGTCCATCATCAAAGACATCGCCAAGGCGCTGAACGAGATCCGCAAGCTGCGCGAGATCACCATCGTCGTCTCCGAACAGGTGCTGTCTTTCGCGCTCGACGTGGCCGACCGCCTCTTCGTCATCGAAGGCGGCCGCCTCGTGCACGAGACCTCGCGCGCCGACACCGACGCCGCGCGCATCAAGCAGTACCTCAGCGTCTGAACCCCACCCCTCCCTGACCACCTTTTGCCCAGGAGCCCCGCCATGCCTGAAACCCTGATCAAGGTCGACCTCAAGCAGTCCCCCTACGCGAACGAGAAGATCCACAACCGCTGGCACCCGGACATCCCGATGGCCACCTGGGTCAACCCGGGCGACGAATTCGTGCTTGAGACCTATGACTGGACCGGCGGCTACATCCAGAACAACGACAGCGCCGACGACGTGCGCGACGTGGACCTCTCCACCGTGCACTTCCTCTCCGGCCCCGTCGGCGTCAAGGGCGCCGAGCCCGGTGACCTGCTGGTCGTGGACCTGCTCGACGTCGGCGCCAAGGACGACAGCCTCTGGGGCTTCAACGGCTTCTTCAGCAAGAAGAACGGCGGCGGCTTCCTGACCGAGCACTTCCCGCTGGCGCAGAAGTCCATCTGGGACTTCCACGGCCTCTTCACCACCAGCCGCCACGTCCCCAACGTCAAGTTCGCCGGCCTCATCCACCCCGGTCTGATCGGCTGCCTGCCCGACCCCAAGATGCTGGCGATGTGGAACGAGCGCGAGGTGGACTTCATCGCCACCCAGCCCGACCGCGTTCCCCCGCTGGCCAACCCGCCCTTTGCCAAGACCGCCCATCCCGGCTCGGCCAAGGGCGACCTGGCGGCCAAGATCGGTGCCGAGGGCGCCCGCACCGTGCCCCCGCGCGAGCACGGCGGCAACTGCGACATCAAGGACCTCTCGCGCGGCTCCAAGATCTACTTCCCCGTCTATGTGGACGGCGCCGGCCTCAGCGTCGGTGACCTGCACTTCAGCCAGGGCGACGGCGAGATCACCTTCTGCGGCGCCATCGAGATGGCCGGCTGGGTGCACATGAAGGTCGAGCTCATCAAGGGCGGCATGGCCAAGTACGGCATCAAGAACCCCATCTTCAAGCCCAGCCCCATCACGCCCCAGTACAACGACTACCTGATCTTCGAGGGCATCTCCGTCGACGAGTACGGCAAGCAGCACTACCTCGACGTGCACGTCGCCTACCGCCAGGCCTGCCTCAACGCCATCGAGTACCTGACCAAGTTCGGCTACTCCAAGGCCCAGGCCTACGCCATCCTCGGCACGGCGCCCGTGCAGGGCCACATCAGCGGCGTCGTCGACATCCCCAACGCCTGTGCCACGCTCTGGCTGCCGACGCAGATCTTCGACTTCGACATCCGGCCCACCGCCAGCGGCCCCATCAAGGCGGTCAAGCAGGGCGTCGAGATGCCGCTGTCGCCAGACCTCTGACCCCAGCCCCAGGAGCCGCCGCATGCCCACCTACGACTACGCCTGCGAGCAGTGCGGCGGCTTCGAGGCCTTCCGCACCCTCGCCAGCCGCAACGAGCCGGCCGACTGCCCCGACTGCGGCACCGCCTCGCCACGCGTCTTCGTCAGCGCCCCGCGCCTGACCAGCCTCCCCGGCGACACCCGCCGCGCCATGGACCTCAACGAGCGCGCCCGCCACGAGCCCCAGCACTCCAGCAGCTACCAGCGCCTGCGCCACCCGGCCGGCTGCGGCTGCTGCTCGCCCGGCAAACGCAGCGCCACCGTCACGGCGGCCAATGGCGCCAAGAGCTTCCCGAGCAAACGGCCCTGGATGATCAGCCATTGAACCTGGGCCCTGGACAATGCCGGGATGGCATCGTCCAGCGCCGATTCCTCCTTCAGCTGCCGCCCCCGCTGCGCGGCCTGCTGCATCGCGCCGTCGATCAGCTCGCCCATCCCCGGCATGCCGGACGGGAAGCCCGCCGGCGTGCGCTGCGTGCAGCTCGATGACGAAGACCGCTGCCGGCTCTTTGGCCGCCCTGAGCGCCCGGCCGTCTGCCTCAGCCTGACCCCGCACGAGGACATGTGCGGCACGAGCCGCGAGCAGGCCATGCGCTGGCTTGGGTGGATGGAAGACGAGACCCGGCCGCGCTGAAAAGGCGCGCCCGTCGTCTTGCTCACCGCTCAGCCCCCGCTTTTGGCAGCTCGTCGCATCGCAGGCCTGACAGCGCTGCCTACGGTGTTAGCGTGCGCCCTCGCTCCAACCCTCGACGCTTTGCGCACCGCCATGGCTACTGCTCTCTCCAGCCCCACCGCGCCCCAAGAACGCATCACCACCGTGGACGTGCTGCGCGGCTTCGCGCTGTTCGGCATCCTCTACGCCCACATGATCATGTGGTACACGGCCGGCCCCTTGCCGCAGGAGCTGATGAAGGACTTCCAGGACATCTTCAGCGGCGTGGCCTTCGGGGTCTATGGCGTGCTCGTCATGGCCAAGTTCTTCTCGATCTTTTCCTTCCTGTTCGGGCTGAGCTTCTACATCCAGATCAACAGCCTGGCCAAGCGAGGCGATAACGTCGCGCTGCGCTTCGGCTGGCGGCTGGCGCTGCTGGGCGTGGTCGGCATCACCCACCACGCGCTGTGGCGGGGCGACATCCTCAGCATCTACGTGCCCCTCGGCTTCTTGCTGATCTTTGCGCGCCACCTCAGCAACAAGGCGCTGCTGATCCTCGGTGCCGTGCTGGTGCTCAACCTGCCGACCAAGTTCATCGAACTCATCGCCCTGCTGCGCACCGGCAAGGCCGACTTCATCGGCGGCGACTACGCCACTGAAGCCACGGCCTACTACCACTTCGTCAAGGACAGCGGCTTCATCGACATGCTGCTCGGCAACCTGGCCGCCCTGCCCACCAAGATCGACTACCAGCTCACCAGCGGCCGCTTGTGGATCACCTTCGGCTTCTTCCTCTTCGGCATGCTGGTCGGCCGCCTGGGCTGGTTCGAGCGCGCCGACAGCCAGCAGCTCTTCAAGACCGTCTGGAAGCGCTCCTGGCAGACCCTGTTGGCCTGCGTGGTGCTGGGCGCGGTGATCGGCGGCGCTGCCTTCGCCCTCTCGGCCAATATGCAGGAAAAGGGCTGGGCCTACTGGTGTGGCGAGTACGTGGTCGACACCTTCAACGCCGCCTTCACGGTGGTCTACATCAGCGGCATTGCCCTCCTGATGCACAAGCCCACCTGGGCCCGCCGCCTGGCGCCGCTGGCCGACATCGGCAAGATGGCGCTCACCTCCTACCTGATGCAGACCCTCTTTGGCCTGCTGCTCTTCTACCAAGTCGGCCTCGCGCTCTTCCTCAAGACGTCACCGGGCCTCAATGCGCTGCTGTGCTTTGGCCTCTTCGCCGTGCAAGTGCTCTTTGCCCGCTGGTGGCTGAGCCGCTTCAACTACGGCCCGCTGGAGTGGCTGTGGCGCTCGGCCACCTTCTTCAAGTGGCAGCCGATGGTGAAGGCATGAGCGCAGCTGGCGCCGTGCACCGGTTGCCGATGAACCTCGTGCGGCAACGACGCGCCTGGGCCCTGGCGATGGGGCTGGCCCTGTCTGCCTGCGGCGGCGGTGGCGGCGGTGGCAGCACACCCAACCCGACGACGCCCACGCCCGTCGTGGACACCCCCCCGCCAGTTGTCCAGCCCGTGGCGAAGCCGCCGGTGCTGGGCACACTGGCCTGGCCCATGAACCTGGAGGCCGGGCGCCCCGCGCAAATGAAGCTGCTGGCGACCGACCCCGACGGCGGCGCCATCACCTGGACCACGAGCTGCGGCGCGCAGCTGAAGTGCAAGCTCGACGGCGACACCCTCAGCCTCGACGTCGACCCCACCGCGCCCCTCGGGCAAAGCCAGGTGCAGGTCACCGCCACCAACGCCAAGGGCCTCAAGAGCATCGCCGAACGCAACGTGATCGTCTGGTCACGCACCCTGAAAGATCACCTGGGCAGCATCGCGGGCTCCCCTGAACGCGCCGGCTTGCATCTGGTCATCCTCGGTGATGGCTTCACCGCCGCCGAGCAGCCGGTCTTCCACCAGGCCGCCTACGAGCTGCTGGTGAAGTTCGCCTCCTTGCCCGAGATTGCTGCCCATTTGGGCGCCTGGAACATCCATGTCGGCGAGGTCGATGCCGGAGCCAGCGGCATCCCCCGTACAGGCAACCATCCCCCGGTGCCACCGCCCTTGGGCAGCGAGCTCGGTTGCCAAGGCATCGTGCGCCTGCTGTGCCCCAACGCCGGCCTGGCCCTGCCCATGGCTGCCAAACTGGTGCCGCACTACACCAAGGTCATGGTGATCGGGAACACCACCGACTACGCCGGCGCCGGTGGCGACGTCTCCACCGTGTCGCTCGCGCCAGAAGCCCGCGATGTCGGCGTGCACGAGCTCGGCCACTCCTTTGCCGGCCTGGCCGACGAGTACACCGACCTGCAAGTCAACTACCCCTACTCCGAGGGGACCTTCCCCAACATCACCACCTTCTCCACGCGCGAGCAGGTGCCTTGGCGCATCTGGATCGACGCCGACAGGCCCGTCCCGACGCCCCTGCCACCCGAAACCAACTTTGACGCCGTTGGGGTCTATCACGGTGGCTACTACCGCGACACCGGCTACTACCGCCCGACCTTCGACAGCTTCATGCGCAGCCTGGGCAAGAACATCGGCGCCGTCAATGGCGAGGCCTGGGCCCGCAACGTCTACACAAAGGGCGGCGCCTGGGCCACCGTCGAGCCGGCCAGCGGCATCACCTTGCAGCGCAGTGCGCCGCCCGCGGGTGGTTGGGTGTTCAAGGCCACGCCGCTGCTCGGCCCCAAGATCGTCGAGACGCGCTGGTTCGTGAATGATGTCGAACGCACTGAAAAGCGCGGTGCCACGCAGTTCCAGTGGTCAGGCACCGAGCCCGCAGCGATACGCGTCGACCTGGTCGATCTCACCGGCCGCGTGCGGCTCTACAACAGCGTGGTCGCTGGCGCGGGCTGGAGCATCCAATGACACGTACCGCACTCACTCTCACCGCCCTGCTGCTGGCCAGCAGCGCCCACGCCGCCGGCGACTATGTGCTGCTGCAACTGCGCGCCACCAGCGCCGGCCATGCGCTGCTGGACGCCAAGCGCATCCAGGTGCCGCAGCAAGCTGGCACCAGCCTCAACCCCTCTGACGGCGCCCTGATCGACTGGCAGCTGCA
>CALMQC010000168.1 GCA_937871895.1 uncultured Roseateles sp.
TCCCGCTCGCGCTTGGCGGCAGCATTGCCGAGCGCCTGCAAGACCGCCTCGCCCCCGCCACCCGCGCCCGCCTCGTCGCCCCGCAGGGCGATGCGATGGACGGCGCCCTGTGGCTCGCGAAGCAATCAACCGATTGACCTCATGGACCTCCTCGACTTCCACCCCGACCCCGCTGCCGCGTCGCCGCTCTACGTGCAGCTCGCGCAAGCGCTGCAGCAGGCCATCCAGGACGGCCGCTTCAAGGCCGACGAAGCCCTGCCCTCGGAGCGCGTGCTGGCCGAGCAGCTCAACCTCTCGCGCGTCACCACGCGCAAGGCGATTGACCGCCTCGTCGAGCAAGGGCTCATCCACCGCAAGCGCGGCTCGGGCAACTACATCGCGCCCAAGCTGGAGCAGCCGCTGTCGCGCCTGTCCAGCTTCTCTGAGGAGCTGCACCAGCGCGGCTTTGTGCCCAGCTCGCGCTGGCTGGCGCGCGGCTTTGCGTTGGCGGCGCCGGATGAGCAGCTCTCGCTCGAACTCAAGGCCGGCGAGCAGGTCGCGCGGCTGGAGCGCCTGCGCCTGGCCGACCAGGTGGTGATGGCCTATGAGGTCAGCGTGCTGCCGCAGTCCGTGTTGGCGGACCCGCAGGCCGTCGAGGCCTCGCTCTACAGCCACCTCGGCGACCGCGCCCCGGTGCGCGCGCTGCAGCACATCCGCGCCCTCAATGCCGACGCCAAGCTGGCCGGATTGCTCGAAGTGCCGGTGGGCGCGGCGGTGCTCTTCATCACCCGCGTGGGCTACGACCCTGCTGGCCAAGCCGTCGAGCTGACGCACTCCTACTGCCGCAGCGACTACTACGACTTCGTCGCCGAAATGAGGCGTCAATGACAGGTTGGGAAGCCGACTGGCTGACGCCCCAGGGCTGGCAGCGCGGGCTCCTGCAAGTGCAGGACGGCCGCATCGCCGCGCTGCAGGCCACGCCCATCGCGCCGCACGAGGCCGGCAGCGAGGGCCGTTTGCGCGGCCTGCCCGGCTTCATCGACACCCACGTCCATGGCGGCGGGGGCCGCGACAGCATGGAGGGCGCCGAGGCGCTGGACGTGCTCACGCGCCTGCATGCCCGCCACGGCACCACGGCCCTGCTGGCCACGACGATGACGGCGCCGATGGCCGAGATCGAAGCCGCACTGCATGCCTTTGCGCCGGCCATTGCGCAGCGCCGGCCGGGCGCGGCGCGCGTACTCGGTGTGCACCTCGAAGGGCCTTACCTCAACCCCGAGCGCCTCGGCGCTCAGCCCGACCACATCGCGCCTGCCGCGCTCGTGGAGGTGCAGCGCCTGCACGCCCTCGCGCCCATCCGCGTGCTGACGCTGGCGCCCGAACTGCCCGGCCACCTGGCCTTGATCGGGCCGCTGCGCGACCTCGGCATCCGCGTGCAGATCGGGCACAGCAATGCCGACTACGACGGCGGCTGCGCAGCGCTGGCGGCGGGGGCTGCGGGCTTCACCCACCTCTTCAACGCGATGACGCCGCTGCACCACCGCGCGCCCGGCCTCGTCGGCGCGGCGCTGGCGCATGCGCAGCACGCCGAGTTGATCCCGGACCTGCTGCACGTGCACCCCGGCGCCATGCGCGCTGCGCTGCGCGCCATCCCCGGCCTCTTCTGCGTGACGGACGCGACCGCCGCCGCCGGCATGCCCGAGGGCGAGTACCAGCTCGGCGGCCAGCCGGTGCGGCTCTGCCAGGGCGGCGTGCGCCTGCCGGACGGCACCCTGGCCGGCAGCGCGCTGACCATGGACCAGGCGCTGCGCCACCTGGTGCAGATCGGCCTGCTGCTCGAAGACGCCTCGCGCCGCGTCTCGACCCTGGCGGCCGAGTTCCTGGGGCTGCCAGACCGAGGCCGCATCGCGCCCGGCGCCTGGGCGGACCTGGTGTTGCTCGACGGTGATCTGCAGGTGCGACGAGTTGTTGTTGAAGGAGATGAGATTGACCTTGATGTTTGAGGAGGCAATCAGTGCCCCAGACGCCATCGACCACCTGCTGGCGCAGGACCGCGCCCGCTACGAGGCCTTGGGCAATGCCTGG
>CALMQC010000169.1 GCA_937871895.1 uncultured Roseateles sp.
TTCCCATGGAAGCCAAGACCGAGCGCAGCGAGCTGACCAAGACCGCCATCGTGGACATGGCGCTGGAGATGGCTGCGCTGGATGGGCTGGAGAGCCTGAGCATCGGCGAGATCGCCAAGCGGCTGGACCTGTCCAAGAGCGGCGTGTTCTCGCGCATCGGCTCGCGCGAGGCGCTGCAGAAGGCCGTGCTCGACGAGTTCGACCGCCGCTTCCAGCAGGACATCATCGTGCCGGCGCTGCGCGAGCCGCGTGGCCTGCCCAGGCTCGATGCCATGCTGCGCGCCTGGCTGGAGCGCGCGCTGCGCCCGGGCTCACGCGGTGCCTGCCTCTACGCGGCCGGCGCCTTCGAGTTTGACGACCGGGACGGCCCGCTGCGCGAGATGCTGATGGCCGGCATCCAGCGCTGGCGCCAGTCGCTCAAGCGCACCATGTTGCAGGCGCAGGAGGCTGGCCAGCTGCGTCCCGACGCCGACCTCGACCAGCTGACCTTTGAGCTCGACGGGCTGATGATGGCCCTGATGCGCGAGGCCCGCTTCCTGCGCAACCCCGACACCGCCACGCGTGGCTGGGCCAGCTACCAGCGCCTGCTCGACCACTACCGCTGAGCCCCAGCCTCCCCTGACTTGCTTCGCCCCCACCTGCCCATCCCTGCCGACCAATTTCGCACGACCGTGCGACAACCTTCCTAGGAGTGACCATGCTGCTGACCATCCTCGTGTTTGCCGCCCTCGCCGTTGGCGCCTTGGTGCTGAAGCTCGTGGCAGGCGCCGCCGCGCTGAGCCGCCAACTGCCCAAGCGCAACGAAGACTTCATCTTCTATTGAGCCGCCCATGACCACCACGCCCACTGCCACCTCCCCTGCCCCCAACCCCACCGACCGCTTCTACGCCGCCGGCTGGGCCCAGCGCGCCATGGCCGGCGGGCTGCGCCTGGTGCAAGCCGCCTCGCCGTCCGCCGGGGCACGCCTGGCCTTCGCCATCTTCTGCACGCCGCTGCCGCTGAAGTGGCTGGTCCGCCAGCGCCTGCCGGCGCCCTGGCGCGCACAGACCTGGGAGCTGCTGGGCAAGCGGCAGTGCGCCTGGCGCCATGCCGATGCGCCTTTGCATCCGCACCGGCCCCGGGTCCTGCTGGTGCATGGCTGGGGCGGGCAGGCGCGGCAGTTCCAGGCCATGGCCGAGCAACTGTGGGCGGCTGGTCTGGACCCAATCCTGCTCGACATGCCCGCCCACGGCCACAGCAGCGGCTCGCAGAGCCACATGCCCGCTTTCCTGCAGACCCTGCATGCAGCGCGGCAGTTCTTCGGGCCGCTGCACGGCGCGGTGGCGCACTCCATCAGCGCCGTGGCCCTGAGTCATGCGGCGGCGCGCGAGTTGCCCTTGCAGCGCCTGGCACTGATCTCGCCCGCGTCACCACCGCGCCAACTGCTGGCCTGGTACGGGCAGACCTTTGGCCTCTCAGAGGCCGTGATGACCCGCATGAAGGCGCGCATCGAACGCATCGCCGGCATCGGGCTCGACAGCTTCGAGCCCGAGTGGATCGGGCCGCGCATGAAGCAGCCGACGCTGCTCGTGCACGACCGCAGCGACCGCGCGGCGCCGCTGGCCCAGTCGCAACGTCTGCGCGACACCGCCCCCGACGCCGAACTGTGGGTGACCGAGGGCCTGGGGCACCAGCGCATCCTGCGCGACGCCGAGGTGATCGAGCGCGTGACGCGCCACATCGCCGTGGGCACCTGAGGCCGCGAGAGGCCCGCTGCCCTGCCTGCGTCCTCTTCGAACGAAAAGGACAGTGCCCAGGCCCCGAAGTCAGAGCATGCAGCCCCGCAGCCTGACTTTGGAGACCGCATGCAAACCCTCAAGCGCGCCAGCTTGATCCGCCAGCTCACCCTGCCACTGCTGCTCGCGCTCGCGAGCACCGCCTGTGCCGGCGACCCCGGCAACCCCGGCGGCACCGTGAACGCCATACAAGCGATGGACTTCAGTGGTCTGGACTTCAACCTCCAAATCGAGAAGACCCAGGGGCCAGCGGCCACCAGCCATCCCAACCAGGGCGCCATCGTGCGTCACATCCTGCGCCATGGCCAATGGCGCTCGGCGGGCGCTGGCGGCCCCAACCATCGCGAGGCCTCGGGCAGCTCGCAGTGGCGCCGCAACGCCACGGGCGCCTGGGTCGAGACCTCGACCGACGCCACGGGCAACCCTGCCAGCTCCGTCCTCACCTACAGCTTCGAAGGCCCGAGCAGCGGACGCTGGAGCTGGAACATCAACCACGGCCAGGCCCTGCTCAGCGGCAGCTTCACCACCGCAGCCGGCAAGCCCAACGCCGAGCAGCTTTTGGCCCCGGTCACCAATGCCGGCCTGCATGTGCCGCTGATCATCAAGTCGGCCGTCTCGACCGACCTGCCCGCAGGCAGCTTCCCCGCCGCCGGCCTGGTGCTGCAAAGCTATGCCGCCGACGGCACCCTGAGCTTGCAGGGCTTTGGCCCCGGCACGCTCAACTCCCGAGGCACCTATACCTACAAGCGCCTGTCGGCCAACACGGCGGTCGAGGAAACCCTCCAGACCAGCGACTTCTTCAGCCTGCCCTACACAATGGTCTACACCTTCAAGACGGCCAACTCGGGCGTCTGGTACCAGAACTTCGGCAACGGCCTGATCCGCTTCACGGGTACCTTCGACACCTCTGCCCGATAGCGAGGTACATGACGTGGCATGGACAAGTCAAAT
>CALMQC010000170.1 GCA_937871895.1 uncultured Roseateles sp.
AGCCGGTGACGCGCGCCTGCCGGCCCACGGCCACCAGCACGGCGTCGAACTCGATCGCCTGCTCGGCGCCCGCGTGTTCCACCCACAGACGCTGCACCTCACCCACGCGCTCGGCCCGCAGCGCGCGGTGGCCGCACAGCACCTGCACGCCGTCGCGTTCCAGGCTGGCTTGCACGAGGGCGGAGACCTCGGCGTCCTCGCGGACCATCAGGCGCGGCGCCATCTCGACCTGCGTGACCGGCACGCCCAAGCGCGCAAAGGCCTGCGACAGCTCGCAGCCAATCGGCCCGCCGCCCAGCACCAGCAGGCGGCGCGGGGCCTCGCGCAGCTGCCAGACGGTGTCCGAGGTCAGCACGTTGACCGTGTCGAGGCCAGGGATGGGCGGCACGAAGGGCCGCGCGCCGGTGGCGATGACGATGCTCGGCGCAGTGAGGCGCGTGCGGCCGTCGATCTCGACCGTCCAGGGGTCGATGAGGCGCGCGTGGCCCGGCACCACGTCCACGCCCAGGGCCGTGTAGCGCTCGACGGAGTCGTGCGGCTCGATCTCGGTCACCACCTGCTTGACGCGTGCCATCACGGCGGCGAAGTCCACCTTGGCCTCGACCGGCGCGAGACCAAAGTCTGCTGCCTCGCGCAGCGCCTGTGCCGCATGGGCCGAGCGGATCAAGGCCTTGCTCGGCACGCAGCCGGTGTTGAGGCAATCACCGCCCATGCGGTGGCCTTCGATCAACGTCACCTTGGCCTTGACGGCAGCGGCGATGTAGCTCGTCACCAAGCCGCCAGCCCCGGCGCCGATCACGATCAGGTTGCGGTCAAAGCGCGCGGGCCGCGTGAAGCCGGCGTACACACGGCGCCGCTTGATGGCGCGCATCACCGCCTTGGCGATCAAGGGGAAGAGCCCGAGCAACACGAAGGACGCAAGCAAGCCCGGCGAGAGCACGTCGGCAGGCCGGCTGATGCTCGCCAGCTGCGTGCCCGCATTCACGTACACCGCCGTGCCGGGCAGCATGCCGAGCATCGACACGCCGGCATAGGGCAGCGCGCGCATCGGCGTCAAAGCCATCAAGAGGTTGACGAGCCAGAACGGGAACAGCGGCACCAATCGCAGGCTGAGCAGATAGACCCAGCCTTCATGCGCCACACCATCGTTCAAGGCTTTCAGCCGCTCACCAAAGCGGCGCTGCACGGCATCGCGCAGCACATAGCGCGCAGCCAGGAAGGCGAGCAGCGCGCCGAGCGTCGAGCCCACCGACACCAGCACCAAGCCGTGCGCAAAGCCAAACAGCGCACCGCCCGCCAGGGTCAGCACCACGGCCCCGGGCAGCGAGAGCGCGGCCGCTGCCACGTAGATGGCGACGAAGACGAGGCTGGTGGCCAGCGGCTCGGCCGCCACGCGCGCCTGCAGCGCCGCTTGCCGGGCCTTGAGGGCCTCCAGGCTGAGCAGCTCCGCCAGCCCGAAATGCTTGGCCAGCAGCCACGCCGCCAGCAGCGCCGCCGCGATGCCGAGCAGCCGCTTCATCATCAGGCCGCCAGCGCGCCGCCGCAGCTGGAGCCTTGCCCGGCCGTGCAGCCATAGCAGTGCTGCGCCACGCGGATGGCATCGCCCGCGTTGTCGGCCGCGAGCAGCTCGCGCAGGTGGCGGCGGGCGGCGGGCAGCGCCAGCATCTGGTTGAAGTCGCAGTCGTACAAGTCGCCCTGGTAGTCCACGCTCACGAGGCTGCGGCACATCACGGTGTCGAGGTTCTCGGGGCGGTAGGCGTCCTTCAGCAGCTGCACATAGCTGCGGAACTCGCCCTTGCTGATCAGCATGCTGCCGAAGCGCTGGATGGGCATGTTGGCCAGCGCAAAGAGGTGGTTGAACTCGATGCCGAAGTGCTGGCCCAGCTCACGCTTGTAGTCGGCCTCTAGCTTGTCTTGTGCAGGTGGCAGGCTGGGGCCTTGCGGGTTGTAGACAAGGTTGAGGGTGAGGCCCGTGCCCGCGCGGCCATAGCCCAGGCTGTTGAGCCGCTGCAGGCCGCTGATCGAACGGTCAAACACACCCTCGCCGCGCTGGCGGTCCACGCGCTCGGCGCTGTAGCAGGGCAGCGAGGCCGTCACTTCGACGCCCTGCGCGGCCAGGAAGTCGGCCAGGTCTTCGTAGCCGGGCTCGGAGAGGATGGTCAGGTTGCAGCGGTCGATCACGCGCACGCCCATGCCGCGCGCGGCGGTGACGAGGCGGCGGAAGTGCTCGTTCATCTCGGGCGCGCCGCCCGTCAGGTCCAGCAGCTGGATCTTGCGCGCGGCCAGCACCTCGATGACGAGGTCCACCGTCGCGGCGTCCATCACCTCGGTGCGCTGCGGGCTGGCGGCCACGTGGCAGTGCACGCAGCTCTGGTTGCAGCGGTAGCCGAGGTTGACCTGCAGCGTGTCGAGCGGGCGGCGGCGCAGGGCCGGGAAGTCGGTGCTTTGCAGCAGGGGCAGCGTGGCGTGCATGGCGGGGCGATCAGCGGCGTGAGGTGCCAACAAGTACGCAGGGTCCGGCCGAATGGTTACCGCCTCCTAGAATTTCTTTTT
>CALMQC010000171.1 GCA_937871895.1 uncultured Roseateles sp.
GCCTGGAGCTGCGGGCGCTGGGCTACGACGTGCTGGAGGCCAGCCGAGGCAGCGAAGCCCTGGCCCTGCTGGACAGCGGCTGCGCGGTGGACCTGCTCTTCACGGATGTGGTGATGCCGGGCGGCATGTCGGGCCGCCAACTGGCTGAGGCGGCGCTGCAGCGTCGGCCGGGCCTGCGCGTGCTCTACACCTCGGGCTACACCGAGAACGCCATCGTCCATCACGGCCGCCTGGACCCCGGCGTGCAACTGCTGCCCAAGCCCTACCGCCGCGACGACCTGGCCAAGGCCGTGCGTCAGGCCCTTGGCCGCGACCTGGGCGCCGGAAGCTGAACCGACGCCCCCGTCTGAATCTCGCGCAGGCAACGCAGGCACAAGCAGTCCTGGAATACCGCCGCGATTGAGTCCCTCTGCGCCTGATCCAGCCGCAGCTCAAAGCATTCGCAAGCGCCTTGCGCGGCACCGCAGACCAGGGCCTGGCCGCAGCGGGGGCAGGCCTTGATGGCGGCCGCGCGGGCGCCCTGCTCGCGCAGCGTCATAGCGCCTCCTGCCCGTCATCCAGCGGCGGCGCCTCAGGCGCGGCGCGTGCCAGAGCCATCCAAGTGGCGAAATCCAGCCGGTGCGCGCGCCGGGGCGCCGGGCGCGCGAGTGTCAGGCCACCGTCCTGCATGAACAGCACGCCGAACTCGGGCGGGATTTCCTCCAGCTCGGCGATGCCGGCCTTGAGCACGAACCAGCATTGCCCGCAAAGCGCCCGGTAGGCGGCCGATTTGGCCGGCCGGCGCAGCTCGCCCAGTAGGTCGGCGCGGCTGACCTTGATCTCGTGGATGGTGGGCTCCAGGTAGTCCTCCACCGTGGAGTGCCGGATCGAGAACACATCGGGCATGGCCTGCACCCAGCGCGTCTTGCCTCCCTCTTCGTCGGGCGGCAGGCCACAGCGCAGCGTCAGGCCCCGCCAGACGATGCGCCCGGCGCGCTGCATCTCCAGCGCCACGCGGGCCACCAGGGCCTCGTGGGCATCGCGCGCCTGGCGGTTGCCGGCCAGCCCTGCCGCCAGCGCCTGCACGCCCGCATCGGTGACACGCAGACGCTCCCGGCCGTCGGGCTCACGCACGCGCTCCACCCAGCCCTGCGCCAGCAGCTCCACCTCGACCAAGTCCTGGCACGGCCAGCCGCTGCTGCGCCAGATCTGGCGCAGGCGCTGGTTCAAGGCGCGGTTGGGTGGGCGGGCGAGGGTGGTCATGCGCACAAAAAAGCCCCCGGGGCCAAAGGCCGCGGGGGCTCGATGATCGCGTGCAGGTGTCAGTCGTTCAACACCGGCGCCTGGGCTTCGTCGATCAGCGCTCCTTGCGCAGCGTCGTGACCGGGCCGGTGGCGCCCGGCATCACGAAGACCGTGTAGTTGGCCAGCGGCAGGAAGGTCAGCGGGGAGCGGCTGTACAGCGGCTCCACGGTGCCCGGCTTGGTCACTTCCAGGAAGGCCGAGGTGCTGGCGGAGATTTCCTTGAACTCGGAGATCGCGCCCGGAGCCACGCTGGAGGCCACGGCGGCAAAGTCCACCGACATGTTCAGCGGGCCGGCGGCCGTGCCCATGCCATTCAACAGCCGGATCTTGGCGTTGCCGGTGGACGTGGCGAGGCGGTTGCTGTCGGTGTTCCAGGTGTACTGCGGGTTGGCCGGGTCGCCCCAGACCAGCAGGGTGTAGTCATTGCCGGCCACCAGGGTCTTGGCGGGCGAGGTCAAGGTGGCGCCGTTGAAGGCGAACTGCGCGGTCGCGCTGCCGGCCGTGACGCTCACGTAGTCGCCCAGCGCCGGGGTCACGGAGGCGGGCACGATGGCCTGACCGTTGATGGTGCCCGACACCGAGGAGCCACTGTTCAGAGCCACCACACCGCGCACGCGGGCCTGGGTGTTGAGCACCGGAGCGACTTCGCCCTTTTGCACCAGGGTCACGCCGTTCAGCAGCACGCCGCCGTCAGTCCCCGTGAGGATCAGGGTGTGCACGCCGGCCGAGGCCAGCGTGAGGTTGGGGATGTCGAGGCGGATGTCGGTGCTGCGCTGGTTGTAGCCCGTCACACGGACGCGGTAAGAGCCCGAGCTCATCGAGATGAAACCGCTGCCCGAACCGCTTTGCAGGTTGGCCACCGAGCGCGTTGCGGTGTCGAGCGAGTCGGTCGGCGCCGTCAGGTAGACGTCGAGCGCACCGGCGTCGGGCGACAGGTTCAGCACCAGCAGCTTGGCCTTGCCGGAATCGGGCGCGGCTTCTTCTTCCTGCAGCAGCGTGGTGCGGGTAAAGCCGGCGAATCCGTAGGTGATCAGGGTGTAGCTGTTGTTGCCAGCCAGCGTCGGCGCCGTGGTGGCGATGGTGGCGCTGTTGCTGCTATCGGTCACCTTGGAGGTGGTGGCGCTGGTGTCCACATTGCCGTAGGAGCCCACCTTGCCGTAGGCGATGTTGCTGGTGTGCTTGACCTCATTGACAGTCAGGTCAATCGAGGCGTAGGACGAAGTGGCATTCAGCAGGCGCACGCTGGCCGTGCCGCTGCTGCTGCTGCTGCCGCCTTTGCCGCCGCAAGCGGTGAGCAGCACGGCGCCGCAAAGACTGAGGGCCAGGGCCCAGGGGGTGAATCGCATCGGGGATCTCCAAGAAGCCGCAAAGGCAGCACGCCTAGGGGAAAAGCGCGGCGCCCGGAGTTTACTGGGCTCTGCGCCTCAGGCCGGTATGGCCGTGAAGCAATGTTTCTGGGCCAAACTCGCCACCATGGCCATGCCTGACAACGTCGCAGCTGCTGCGGACCATCCCTACGCCCGTCTGCTGGCGCCGCTGGACCTCGGATTCACCCAGCTGCGCAACCGCGTGCTGATGGGCAGCATGCACACCGGGCTGGAAGACAGCCGCAAGCACTTCGAACGCATGGCCGCCTACTTTGCCGAGCGGGCACGCGGCGAGGTGGGCCTGATCGTCACGGGCGGCTTTGCCCCCAACATCGAGGGCTGGGCCAAGCCCTTTGCCGGCACCCTGGCCACCTCGGGCGCCGCACGCCGGCACCGCGTCATCACCGACGCCGTGCACGCCGAGGGCGGCAAGATCGCGCTGCAGATCCTGCACACCGGCCGCTACGGCTACCACCCGCTGTGCGTGGCGCCCTCGCGGCTGCAATCACCGATCTCGCCCTTCGCGCCGCGCGAGCTCTCCAGCCGGGGCATCGAGCGGCAGATCCGCGCCTTCGTGCGCTGCACGCGCCTGGCGCGCGAGGCGGGCTATGACGGCGTCGAGCTGATGGCCTCGGAGGGCTATTTCCTCAACCAGTTCCTGGCCACCCACACCAACCACCGGCAGGACGACTGGGGCGGCAGCTATGAGAAGCGCATGCGCCTGCCGCTGGAGGTGCTGGCCCGCATGCGCGAAGCGGTGGGGCCGGACTTCATCATCATCTTCCGGCTCTCGATGCTGGACCTGGTGCCCGAAGGCAGTTCGTGGGACGAGGTCGTTGAGCTGGCCCGGCGCGTGGCGCGCGGTGGCGCCACGCTGATCAACACCGGCATCGGCTGGCACGAGGCGCGCATCCCGACCATCGCCACCAGCGTGCCGCGCGCCGGCTTTGCCTGGGTCACGGCCAAGCTGCGCGCGCGGTTGCGGGCCGAAGGCATCGACACCCCTCTCATCACCAGCAACCGCATCAACACCCCCGAGGTCGCCGAAGGCCTGCTGGCCGATGGCAGCGCCGACATGGTCTCGATGGCGCGCCCCTTCCTGGCCGACCCTGACTTCGTGCGCAAGTCGCGCGAGCGGCGGGCCGACGAGATCAACACCTGCATCGCCTGCAACCAGGCCTGTCTGGACCACGCCTTCGCGCAGAAGATTGCCTCCTGCCTGGTCAACCCCCGCGCGGCGCACGAGCAAGAGATCGTGCTGCGCCCGGTCCGCGGCACGCCGAAGCGCATCGCCGTGGTGGGCGCCGGGCCAGCGGGCCTCGCGGCCGCCACAACGCTGGCTGAGCGGGGGCACACCGTCGATCTCTTCGACGCCAGCCCCGACATCGGCGGCCAGTTCAACCTGGCCAAGCGCATCCCGGGCAAGGAAGAGTTCCACGAGACTTTGCGCTACTTTGCGCGCCGCTTGGCCGTCACCGGCGTGCGCCTGCGCCTCGACCAACGCGTCGATGCCGCCGCCTTGCAAGGCTATGACGACATCGTGCTGGCCACCGGCGTGCGCCCGCGTGACCCGGGCATCCCCGGCCAGTTGGAAGGCCAGGCGCGCGGCCAGGTGCTCAGCTACCTGGAGCTGCTGCGCGACCACCGTCCCGTGGGCCAGCGCGTGGCCGTGGTCGGGGCGGGCGGCATCGGCTTTGACGTGGCCGAATACCTGCTGGAGGCCGGCCACTCGCTGACGCTGCGCCCCGAGGCCTGGCGCCGCCACTGGGGCGTGGCCGACCCGGCCGAAGCCCTTGGCGGCCTGGCACGCCCTGCCCCCGAGCCTGCGGCCCGCCAAGTCACGCTGCTGCAACGCAAGGCCGGCAAGCCAGGCAGCACCTTGGGCAAGACCACCGGCTGGATCCACCGCAGCATGCTCAAGATGATGGGCGTCGAGATGCTCGGCGGCATCCACTACGAACGCATCACGCCCGAAGGCCTGTGGGTCAGCCACGGCCCCCAGCGCGAGGACCTGGAACTGATCCCCGCCGACACCATCGTGCTCTGCGCCGGCCAGGAGCCGCTGCGCGAACTGGAGGCGCCGCTGCGGGCAGCGGGCGCCTCCGTCCACCTGATCGGCGGCGCGCTGGAAGCCGGCGAACTGGACGCCAAGCGCGCCATCCTGCAGGGCACGCAGCTGGGCGTGCGCCTGTAGGCGACCGCGCGGCGCAGGCCGCGCAGCCTGCTCAGAACTCCAGCTCGCCCACCAGCAGCTCCTCCTCGTCCTCGCCAGCCGCCGTCGGGGCACGGCGCAGCAAGGCGTCGAGGTTGACGGTGAGCTGGCCGGGACGCAAGGCGCCCACCGCCCGCCCGCTGCCGTTGGCCACGCCGGCCGCTGCCGCCATCGGAGACAGGCCCGTGTTGGGCGCCGACACCATCTGGCCCGCCTTGTAGATCAGCGCCAAGGCCGTGGTGTAGGCATTGATGCCATCGCGGATGAGGCGGAAGTCGCCGTTCGGTGCATACAGCTGCACGTCCACGCCGGGCATGGCCTTGATCTCGCCATTGCTCATGCCGATCAGTCCGCCGGGGGTGGCCAGGGTCATCGTCGTCGTCACCCGAGCGTCGTCGAACTGGGCGAAGTTGCCGTTGGTGCTGAGCGTGGCCGTGTCGGCGTTGAGCACCGGCACCAGCCAGCGCAGCGGCGTGTCGACGTCGAGCGTCACGCTTTGCGCCGCCGCGCCACCAACGCCCGTCAGACGCGTGGTGAGCGTGTTGCCCTGCGCCACCTTGACGCGCCCCTGCACGACCGGCGCCTGCAGATCGATGCTGTTCAAGCTGGCCTGGGCCAGGGCGATCTGGGTGGCGCTGCGCAGCACGCCCGAGTCGGCGCTCAACAGATCGAGCTTGATCTGCTTGCCGGCCTGCGCCTCGAAGGACGGCGCGTCTGCATGCTTGACGCTCAGGTCGTCGCCGGCTTGCAGGCGGATGGACTTGCCAGCCAACAGGTGTTCGGCCGTCAAGCCCTGAGCAGCCGTGGCGGCCAGCGAGTCCGCCACATTCAGCGTACCGAGCGTGAGCGCCCCACCGACCAACTCGACGCGGCCTGCGGTGAGCTGCTTCACCGCCAGGTCGCCCTTGGCCTCCAGATGCGCCAGGTCAGAGACGAGCAAGGTGTCCGCCGTGAGCGTGTTTGCACGCGCATCTAGGCTGGCCCGGTAGCTGTGGTTGCCCGTCAGCACCAGGTCCTTCTGGGCGACCATGCTGGCCGACTGGCCGATGATTGCGCTGGCCAGGCTGAGGCTGTCGGCCGCCAGCTTGACGGTGCCGGTCACCGCGACGCCAGGCACGACCGTGTCGTCCTGCGGCTTCACGAGACCGGTGCTGCCCAGCTCCATGCGCGCGGCCTGCGCGTCGAGCGCACCGCCGACCTCGATCCGGCTGGCATGCAGGGAACCACTGGCGCGCAAGTTGGCGTCACGCCCCACGGTGAGCAGGCCGTAGTCCTGATCCGCAGCACTGGCGGTCAGGCTGCCCGCGACACGGGCGGTCTCGATCGCCAGGCCCGCCTTGACCTGGAGGTCGGCATCGCCCGCCACGGCCAGTTGCTTGAGCTGCAGGCTGTCCGATTGCAGTGCCAGCTTGCCGGCAGACAGGCCGTCGCCCTTGACCGCGCCGGTGACGCTGAGCGTCGCAGCGCCCGCCTGCACGCCGCCCACGGTCAAGGTGCTGGCCTTGAGCGCCAGGCTGTCGTCAAAGCTGGCCTTGACCAGTTGCACGTCAAGCCCTTGCAGCACGGCGGCCTGCTTGCCCACAAAGCCATCCAGCTTGAGGTCGGCCTGGGCGAGCAGTTGGCTCTTGCCGCCCACGCTGAGCGATCCCACGTCGATGCGCTGCGCCTGCAATTCCAGCGCGCCACCCACCTGGCCCGTGACGGCAGCCGCTTCGGCCACAACGATGCTGGCGTCGCCGCCGGCCTTCAAGCCCGTCAGTTGCGCGCTGCGCGCACTGACCTTGACCGCTGCATCGCCGCCAAACTGATCGGCCACCAGGGCGCCGGTGACGCTCAGGCTGGCGTCGCCATGGCTGGTGAGCGATGCAATCTGCGCCTCGTTCGCCTGCAGCGTGAGCTTGCCGCCGATGCGGCTGGCCGCGCCGCTGACACTGAGCGCGCCCTTGGCTTCACCGTCCAGGTCGCCCCCCACCTGCAAGCCAGCGAGCTTGAGTTGATCGGCCCGCAGGACAAGCCGGCCGGCGACGTCAGCCGCACGCAGGGTGAGGCCTGCCGTGGCCTGCAGGTCAGCCGCGCCGCCCGCCTTGATGGCATCGACCTCGGCCGACGCGGCCTGCACGTGCAGATCAGTGCCGGCGGCCAGGCGTGCAGCCTGCAAGACGCCGGCATTCACGTTCAGGTCCTGCTGGCTGGCCAACTGGCCCAGCAGGCCTTGCGTCGATGCCGTGATGACGCCCTTGCCCGTTGCATCGAGCTGGTCAAGCTGCAACTGCGGCGCGGTGAACAGCGCCTCGGCGCCACTGCGCGAAGCCTTGACCCACAGCCGCTCGCTGGCCGTGGCCTGGGTGGCCGCGCCCGACTGCATGCTGCCCACTTCGCCATCGCGCACGCTCAGTTCCAGCTGCTTGCCTGCCGCCAGGCGCGACGCACGCAGCACGTCGGCGCTGAGCGTGAGCGCCCCACCGGCCGTGATCCGGTCGATGCTGAGCTTCTGGTCCAGGCTGAGCTTGGCGTCCCCAGCGATGTCCAGCTCGCCCAAGCTAGCCTGTGCCGCCTTCAGGCGCAGCGCGGCGCCGATGTCGGCGCGCGCCAGCTTGAGCTCGCCCACGGCCGTGAGATCGGCATCGCCGCCCGACTTGAGCGTCCCGCCGTCGATGCTGGCGGCCTTGGCCAGGAACTTCTTCTTGGTTTCAAAAGACTGGAAGCTGAGCGCGCCGCTGATGTTGAGCTCGGCGTTCTGTGCCACCACGACAGTGCCCAACGTCGCTTCGCCAGCGCGGACGCTGAGCGAGTCGCCAAAACTGCCGCTTCCCAAGGCCAGACGGCCACTCACATCGAGGGTGGCGGACCCGCCCGCCGTAGCGTCACCAATGTCGGCGGCGCCCGCAGTCAGGGCAAAGCCACCACCACTTTGCAGCGAGCCGGCCTGCACCTGACCCGCCCCAACGGCCAGCGAGCCGCCTGCCGACAGCGCCTCAACCCCCAGCGAACCCGCGCTGACGCTGGCGTCACCACGAACAACGATGCCACCCAGCGACGCCGAGCCTGCCGTGAGGTTGAGGTTGCGTCCGACGCTGGCATTCGACAACGACAGCCCCTGAATCACGCGAAGGGTGGTGTCGCTCCCGGAGCTCAGTGTGCCGATGGCGGCATTGCGCGCCTGCACATCCACCAAGCCCCCCGCCGCCAAGGCGCCCGCGTTGAGCGAATCCGCCGTGACGACGACGTTGCCGCCGGCGGTCAGCGCATCGATGCCCAGGCCCGACGTCAATTGCAACTGCGCATTCGCTCCCACCGTGGCCGTACCCACGGAGGCGCTGTCGCCCTGCATCAGCAAGGCTCCGCCTGCACTGAGCTTGCGCAGATCAGCGCGACCGAACGCAAGGCTCATGTCTGCCCCGCTGACCAACTCACGCACCGTCACCTCAGGTGCACGGGCCAGCGTGAGCGTGCGGCCTGCGGCCACCCGATCGCCTTGCAGCGGGCCACCTGCGTCCAGCAGCACATCGCGCGCAGCGTTCACGTCCTGGGCCTGCATCCGGTCGGCCGCGCGCAGCTCGACGTCCTGGCCGGCCTCCAGCCGGCCCTTCACCAGCAAGTCGCCCGTATGGGACTGCAGCAGCGCATCGCGCCCAGCCTTGAGGGCGCCCGCCAGGTCCAGGCTCGCGGCCTGGAGCTTGAGGTCGTGATCGGCACCGAGGGCCTCGATCACGTCGGCGGCCGTGAGTGCACCGGCAGCGGTGATATCGACATGGCCCACGGTGCGCACCGGCCCCGTGATGTCGAGGCCGGCACTGGCGTGCAGCACCACATCGCCCTGGCCCGACTGGGCCGTGAGCAAGGTGGTTTGCGTCTTGGGCAGCGCATCCTCCAGGCTCAGATAGACACCGCCCGTGGTTGTCTTGGCGCTCACGCGGTCGCTGGTGACGCGCAGCGGCACGGCGGCACTGCCGATGCCGGTGCCGGCATTCAGATCGATCAGCGCGGCGGCGCCGCTGCTCTGGAGCGTGTCGGCCGCAGACTGAGCACCCAGGGCACCCACGGCCGTCAGGTCCATGCCATCACGTGCCGCCAGCGTGGCCAGCACGAGGTCGCCAGCCGCATGGGCGACCAGGCGGCCGCCGGCCAAGGCAGAGGTGTCGAGCGTGACCCGGCTGTTCAGCAAGTCCAGGCCCGCATCGCCACTGGCGCTTTGCACGCTGACACGGTCGGCCGCCACGCGCAGCAGCGCGTCTGCGGCGCCGCCCGCGATGCCGCCCACACCGGCACCACCGGCGTTGTGGGCGTTGAAGCGCACCGCACCGCCGGCGTCGGACACGGTCAGGACCGTGCCTGCCTGCGCTGCCTGCACGCCGGCCAGCTCCGAGTCGATGTCGAGCCCGGTCTTGGCGGTGATGTCCGCCAGCACCGTGGGGCCAGCGCTGCTGGTGAGCGCCACCGAGGCCCCGCTCTTGAGCCCGCTGTCCGGCGCCATCACGAGGCTGCTGGTGGTGATCACCGCCTTGCCGGTGGCGTCCAACGTGGTGCCGGCTTCGAAACGGGTGTCACCGCCCACCAGCCATTGGGTGTCGCCATGGATCTTGGCATCGCCCACGAGCGTCACGCCAAGCAGGCCTGGCGCCGTCAGCTTGAACGCGCCGGTGCTGCTGTCGCCCAGACGCAGCGAGCCACCGCTGGTTTGCAGCCAGGCATCCTGCGACTTGAGCTGCAACTCGCCGCCGCGCGTCTGCAGCACCAGGGCACCGGTGCCGCTCACGCCGTCGTTGCCGACCTTGCCGGCGATGTCGAGGTAGAGGTTCTCGCCGGCCAGCGACAGCAAGCCGGTTTGCTTTTGCGTCAAGCTGCCCGAGCCCAGCGTCAGGTGCACGTCCTTGGCGGCGTTCACCACGTCGATCACCAGATTGCCCAGCGGCTGGGTGATGAAGATGGACTCGTTGGCGCGCGCCAGGCTCAGCTCACTCACCTGAGTGGTCAGCGGCGCCACGGCCGTGCCAAGGCTGCCCAGGCCACCGTCCAGCACCAGGGTGCTGGCCTTGATGGGCTGGAAGCCACTGCCGGCGGTGATACCGGTCTGCGCGGAAAGGCGCACCGACCCATTGCTGGCAATGGCGCCCAGCAGCAGTGCACCCTGGCCCTGCACGAAGAGCTGGCCCTGCGCCGAGGCGTCGAACTGGTCACGCGCCTCGACGAAGAAGGCGCGCGTGTCCTTGACCTTGAGCCCGGTGATCTGGCCTTGCGCATTGGTCATGACCTGGACATCGCCCGGCGCCACCGCCTGCGACAGCGCGTAGCGCGCCTCGTCGCTGAGCGGCTTCCCCAGGGGCAGGGTCAGATAGCCGTTGTCCCGGCCCAGCGAGGCCGAGCTCTTGCTGCTACTGATGGTGACCTTGCGACCCGAGACATTGAGGTGGTCGATGCCGCCGCTGCCGGCGCTGGATTGACCGAACGCGGTCTGGCGGATCTGGTTCTGCAGCCGCTCGGCGCCCCAGTAGTTGCCAAAGGCATAGGTGCCCAGCAGCGTGTCGGCCGCCAGGTGGTAGCTGGGGTCGAAGCTGGTGAACGCGGCCTGGCCCTGCCAGCCGGCGCCCAGGCTGGCGCTGAAGGCTTGGCCCAGGCTGGCAAAGCGTTGGTCCACATAGGCTTGCAGCTGCGCGTCGGTCGGGTTGCCGCCGATCACGGTGGCAGCGATGTTGCGAATGGCATCGCGGCCCGCCGCCGTGAGTTTGTGGCTCGCATTGGTGGCATTCACCAGCGTCCAGTACTCGTTGTAGCGGTCAGCGCTGAAGCGATAGCTGTCGTCACGAGTCTGGAAGGCCAACAGCGACTGCCACTGGTTCTTGCCGAGCAGCCGGTCAAAGCCGTCGGTGTAGCCCTTGAGCAGGCGATTGGCCCAGAGGTTGACGTCGCCGTCGGTGGGCGATGCGAGGCCAAGGCCGGCGGCCGCCTGCGCACGCAGTAGGCCAAGGCCCTTGCTTGACAGCGCGATCTGGCCGTTGCTCACGCTGCCCAGGGCCATCAGGTCCCAGTAGGCGCGGTAGTCGCGGTTGATCTGCTGGTCCAGCGGCGCGATGGTGTGCTGCAGGTAGTCCTGCACGCTGGCCTTGCGGTCGCCGCTGAGGTGCAGGGTCTGCTCCCAGAGCGCCTGCAGCTCATCGTCGCTGCGGCCGGTGCCGCCTTGGCCTTCACGGGCGTCATAGAGGCTGCCATTGGCCTTGAGCGTCACGTCGCCATCGGCCGCCGCGATGGCGTCGATGCGGGTGTCGCCGCCGCGCAGCTCAAGGGCGATGTCGCCCTTGGCCTTGGCGCTGACGATGCCGCGCTGTTGCACGCCACTGCCGATGTTGAAGGTCCGCACCGCAAGCGCCGAGCCGTCCTGCTGGCCGATGCGGCCGTTGGCGCTGGCGAGATCGACCGAGAAGGCCGAGACGACCGTGCTGCCGCTGCCCAGCAGGTCGCCCTGCGACTTGAGCACCAGGCTGCGGTTTTGGCCGTCGCTGCCGGCTCGGGCGCTGGCGACGAGCAAGCTGCCGGCCGCATTGACGGCCAGGTTGCCGCCGGAGACCACGTCGAGCTTGCCGTCGATGTCGATGTCGAGCGCCTTGCTGTTGCCCAGGCCGGTGATGTTGCCGGCCACGTTCAGGCTGAGGTCGCGGCTGCGGATCACGCCTTGCTCGCGGGCGATCAGCGAGCCCCCGTCGGTGACCTTGATGGTGGTGGTGCCCGTCGGGTTGTTGATGCTGCGACCGAGGTAGGTGTCGGCGTTTGAGCCGATGGTGACGCCGCCGTCCGTGTAGCCCTTGAAGCTGATGTCCAGCCCGAAGTCGGCACGCACGGTGGTGTCCTGGTACATCGTGATGTTGGTCGCGATCCTCCAGTAGCGGCTGGCTGTGCCCTTGTAGCTGTAGCCCACATTGGCGCCGCGGAAGCTGGTGGACTCGCGCAAGGTGGAGATGTAGGTCGTGCCCGCCTTGCCCGGGTCGTAGATCGGGCCGCGGCCGTAGTCGGACAGCGTCCACTCGGTCGTGGCCGCGCCGTTCTTGAAGGTCCAGGCCGACGCGTAGGCATCCCACCAGGAGCTGGTGTTGTTGGTGAAGCTGCGTGAGGCCGTGGCGCTGCGCGTCCAGCGGTAGCGCCAGCCGGACTGCGGGTCGTAGCTGGTCAGCGCGGCACCGTTGCCACTGGCAATGAGGTTGGTGTCCTTGTAGGTGGCATCGACATAGCTCTGGTGCAGCTCGGCAGTGGCCTGGCCGTCGCGCTTGACCCACCAGGTGGTGAGCGGACGCCAGGCGGCGTCCAGCTTGTTGAGGTCGGTGATGCGGATCACGCCGTCGCCCGAAGCGGCGCCGGTTTCCACCATCGGGATGTCGAGCGGCCGGCCGCTCTGGTTGTTGATGTTGAGCTTGAGCGTGCCGCTGGACAGCTCGATCTTGGAGCGGGCGCCCGGATCGGGATTGCTGTTGAGGATGTGGCCGACGATGCTGACTGCCCCCACGCTGGCGCTGCCGATGGGCGCGGTGCTGACGTGCCCGGAAATCGGGTCGTAGGTCACCGTCACCTTGGGGCTGTCATCGCCATAGCGCAGCACCGAGGACGACACCTTGTAGAGGCCATTGCGCTCCGGTGTCAGGCCGTTCAGGTTGCGGCAGGCGGTGTCGAGCACGCAATCGAAGAAGCTCTTGCGGCCATAGATGCTGGTGCCAAAGGCCTTGTCGATCCAGTTGACCGCGAAGACCGCGTCCTTGGTGATGGTGACGTCGATGTCACGCGCGGTGCCGGCGCGGATGGGCGCGTTGATGTCAACGAAGTTGGCCGTGATGTCGATGCGGTTGGCCTGCAGGCCGGTGCCGCGGTCGTAGCTGGGCAGCGTGTTCCTGGCGTAGCTGATGGTCTTGTTGGCCGGCAGGATGTCGAAGACATAGCGGCCGTCGTACCAGGCGCCGTTGCCGCCGTAGTCGCCCGGCTGGTTGCCCAGGTTCTGGCGGAACAAGTAGCCGTAGATGTACTCGCCCTTGTTGTTGGCAATGCCCTGCAGCTGGCGCGAGTAAGTGACCGAGTCGGTCGAGCTGCCAATGCCTCGGTTGAGGTAGTAGGCCCAGGCAGCGGTGTCCACGAAATCGCTGACCGAGCTCGGGCGGCTGGCGGCGTCGGTCGAAGCCCACATGGCCTCGGGCGAGGTGCCGATGGGCTTGTAGGCGCCGGGCTGGTCGTAGACGAAGGTGCCTTCGGGCGCCTTGATTTCGATCTTCAGCGCCTCGGCACCGCCGTCCAGCACATTGCCGTGCTCATTGAAGACGGTGTAGTTGCCACGCAGATTGCGCACCGGGTTGGTCCCGTCGAGCGGTGCCTGGGTGATGATGTCCGACGCCGGGCCGCCAAAGGCCGTGTCGTAGGCGTTGTGCAGGCTGATGACCGGCACCCGCGCCTTGTTAACCTCGGAGACCACCAAGGACGCGGGCGCCGAGCCCAGGCCGGTGAAGCTCACGGCGCCGCCGCTGTCGATGTCGGGGATGACCAGCTTGTTGGCGATCAGGAAGGCGTTGCTCGCGTTCTCGACGCGGATCAGCGGGCCGCCGCGCGCCGTCAGGCTGCCGGCCCCGGTGACCGAGCTGGCGTCCACCTCGATGCTGCCGCCAGCGGCCACCAGGTCGGGCAGCACATAGGCGTTGAAGGTCTGGGTGGGCAGCTTGCCAAGCTTCTGCTTGGTCGCGTCGGTGTAGTAGAAGTTAGGGCTGAAGCCGGTGATCTTGGCAATGAAGCCTTCGGGGCGCAGCACCTCGTTGGCCGAGACCTGCTGGCCCTGGGCGTTGAAGTAATTGCCCGACGCATCCATGCTGAAGGTCTTGACGGGCAGCTGCAGCTCGGGGCTGTCGGTCACCTGGCTCAGGGTGCCGGCGCCGTCGATGCTGAAGTCGCGCAGCCGGTAGTAGCCGGCCACCACGTCACCGCCTGCCTTCAGCGTGCCGGTGAAGCTGGCGCTGCGGCGGCTGTCGCTGGTGCTCGTGCTGAACAGGTCCAGATAGGGGTTGTGCCCTTCGCCGTCGGCCTGGGTGATCTGGTCGCCCTGGTAGGTGCGCAAATAGACATTGCGCCCGGCCTGCACCTGGCTGCCGGCCACCAGCTCGATGCTGGCCGTCTGGCTGATGTTGGCGATCGCCGGGTTCTGGTAGCTGATGGGGATCGCGGTGTTGTTGTAGACGTCGGTCGTCGCCTTGGCCTGCACCAGGTTGGCGGCGTTGTCGGCGTCGCGGCCGGTGTTGATGGCGATGTCGCCATAGGCCTTGAGCACGCTGCTGGCGCCCACCTTGATCGAGTCGGTCTGCTGGCTCTCCGCCAGGCTCTTGCCGCCGGTGATGCCGACCCCGCCATAGGTCTTGACCAGGGTGTCAGCTTCGGTGCGGTTGAAGGTGCCGGTGCCGATGATGATGTCGCCCGCGCTGCGCAGCTGGGCGCTGCTGCCCACCTCGACGCTGTTGTGGCCGTCGGTCTTGCTCTCGATCTCGGCGTAGGGGATGTCGATCAGGCCGCCCGTGTTCAGCGAGCCTTGGGTGTGCGTCAGCAGGTCGGTCTTGGCCACCATCACGAGGCGGCCCACCGAGTCGCTGCTGGGGTCGCCAATCACGTCGAGCGTGGTGCTGTCACCCACCTTGACCGAGGACTGCGTCGTGAAGTGCGTCTTGGACACCACGGCGCTGCCATTGGCCACGCCGCCACCGGCGCCCGAGGCGTTGTCGCCGTCCAGCGGCTCCAGCGCACGGTTGGTGGTGGTGATGCCGATACCCAGGCCGCGCAGGCGCACGCCATCACCGATGGTGGTGCTGGCGCTGTTGTCGGCGGTGGCCAGGGTCGTGGCGCCACTGGCACCCACGGCCGAGGCGTTCACGGTATCGGAGTCGGCGCGCAAGGTGCCGAAGTGCGTGGCGTCAAACGTCAGTGCCCCGCCGCGCAGCGTGTAGTCGGCGGCATTGCCCTGCGCCTTGGCGCCGGCGGCCGAGACCATGACGCTGGTCTGCGTGTTGTCGTCCGCCAGGGCCGTGGCCGCCTGGCCAGACACCAGGCCGCCGCCACCGGCCACCGCCTTGGCCGTGGTCGTGTCCTCGCCGGCTGCCGCCACGTCCAGATCGCCCAGGCGGCTGGCCTGGGTCTTCACATTGCCCAGCACCACCGAGCTGCTGGCATTGGTCAATGCCTTGGCGGTGTTGGCACCCACGGCCAACACGCCGCCGACGGTGATGCCAAAGGTGTCGGCCGACTGCGTGCCGCGGTGCGTGGCGTGCAAGGCCACGCCGCCATCGGGCAGCAGGGTGTCGTCGCCGATGCTGGCGTTGACCGTGGCGTCGTTCTGGCTCCAGGACAGGCCTGCGTTCACGCCCGCCAGTGCGCCCCCGCCCGAGGCGGTGGACTTGGTCTTGACGGTGTTGGCCGCCAACTCGCTGGCACTCACGGTCAGGCTGCTGCCGGCGTCAAACACGACGCCCTGGCCCACCGTGGCCGAGGTCGAGCCCTGCATCTTGGCCACCGAGATCGAGGCGCCGATCTGCAGGCCACCCGACACCCCGACGCCGTCGGCCGACGCATCGACCAGGCTGCCGCGCGTGGCACTGACGTTCACCGTCTGCCCTGCATCCAACTCGTCGCCGCCGACGGCGATCCGGCTGTTGCTGCCGATACCGGCGCGCACATGGGTGCTGTCGACCAAAGACCCAGCCGCGCCATTGGCGGCCACGGCCAGGCCGCCAGCCGCTGCCACGGACTTGACTTCATTGCCCTCGTCGGTGGTGGCCGTGATGCTGAGGCTGCCCGCCTCGATGCGTTGGCCAGACGCCGCGCCGCCCTGGTTGAAGAAGGCCTGCGTGGTGCCGGTGCGGTCGATGTGCGCCACGGCAATGCCGGCCGCGCCGCCGCCCACCGCAGCGGCCACATTCAAAGCCTTGGTGGACGTCGTGTCGTTCGCCGTCAGGCTGACGCTGCTGCCGTGGATGTAGCCGTCGGCCTGGGCCGAGACCTGGCTGTCCAGCCGGCCGTAGCCCACCGACGCGCCAAAGCCCACCAAGCCCGCACCGCCGGCCACGGTCAGCAGGTCCAGCGCGTGCTTGCTGGACTTGTCGCCCGAGTCCGCGCCGATGCTCACCGTGCCTTCGGCATCGATCTGGCTGCTCGTGACCTGGGCCGCCGTCGCATTGCGCACCAGGCTCACGCCCACCGTGCCCCCCGCGCCCGCCAGCAGGCCCACGCCCCCCCGCGCCGGCGATGTTCTTGAGCGCCGTCTGCTGGTTGGAGGTCACACTCACATCGCCCGAGGCCTTGATGCTGCTGGCGTCCACCGACGCCGTGGCGCTGTTGGCCCCCGCATTGCGCAAGGTGCCCGAGAGATCACGCTTGCTTTGCGCCGTGATCGCCTGGCGGTCGCTCAAGCTCAGCGTCCCGCCGGTCTCGCCCAGGCGGTCGCTGTTGACGACGTTGACGATGCGGTTCATCAGCAGCGTGCCCTTTGCATCGCCGCCGCTGCCGAAGGCATCGTTGGCGGTGTTGGCCTTGCTCTCGTCGTCGGGGTTCTGGGTGTTGCCGAACTGGTCGGCACTGACCGAACCGGTGCCGGTCATGGTCAGAGAAATGGCAAAGCCCACGCCCACATCGGCCGCGCCGCCGACACCCACGGTGCCGGCCAGCTGGTCCTGGCTGTTGAGGGCATGGATGGTGACGTCCTTGGCGTCCACGAGGCTGCTGCGCACGTCCGCCGTGACATTGGACTTGGCCACCAGGATGGACACGGTGCCGCCCACGGCGCCACCGGCGCCGAAGCTGATGCCCGCCGCGCCGCTCAGTTGGTTGATCAAGCCGTGGTCATTGGCTTCGATCTTGAGCTTGCCGCCTGCTGGGCCGCTGCTGGAGGCTGCGCCGGCGATGAAGAACGACGAGCGCGTGCAGGTCTGGC
>CALMQC010000172.1 GCA_937871895.1 uncultured Roseateles sp.
TGCGCCGCGTGCCGCTGGTGCACCAGGTGGCCGGGCAGCAGTTGCCCTCATTGGGCTTGGCCGCCTGGCTGCGGGCCAGCGACCAAAGCCGCTGGACGCTGGAACCCGGCACGCGCAGCAGCACCGGGCGCTTGCAGGCCGGCGGCCGCCAGTGGCCGGTGGATGCCCTGGGCCGCGCGGTGCTGCGCTTGCCCGCCCCTTTGGCGGCGGAACATGACCAGCCGGCCTTGCTGCGCTGGCAACGGCTGATGCAGGCCGCGCTGGGCGTGGCTGACGACGCAGCCCTGCGCACACGCCTTGCGGGCAAGGTGGTGTTCATCGGCTCCAACGCGTTCTTTGCCGACGAGGTGATGACGCCGGTGGGCCGCATGACCGGCACCCAGCTCAATGCGGCGGTGTTCGACGCGCTGGAGGCCCAGGCCCTGCTGGCGCAAGACGGCTGGCTGTGGTGGCTGGGTCAGGCCTTGCTGCTCGGCCTGGCGCTGCTGCCGGTGGCGGTGCGTGGTGTGGTGGGCCCGCATCGCGCAGTGGCTGGCTGGCGGCGCTGGCTGGTCGCGCCGGCGGCGCTGGCCTTGCTGAGCCTGACCCTGGCGGCGGGTGCGGTGGCCTATGGCCTCACGAGCTTGGGCGTGCTGCTGGCGCCCGGCTTGGCGCTTGAGGTGCTGCTGCTCGGGCTCTTGCTCGGCTCAGCGGCGCGTGTGCTCGCCCAGCGCCAGCGCGAGCGCGTGCTGGAGCGCGAACGCGCCGTGGCCGAGGCCGAGAGCCGGGCCAAGACCGAGCTGCTGTCCCAGGTCAGCCACGAGATGCGCACGCCGATGAACGCCGTCATCGGCATGGCCGACATCCTGGCCCGCTCGCCGCTCAAGCCCGACCAGGCGCACTACGTCGAGGTGTTGCGCGCGGCGGCCCAGCAGGCCTTCGCGTTGATCAATGACCTGCTCGACAACGCGCGCATCCAGTCCGGCCGCATGAGCCTGAACCCCGCGCCGTTTGATTTGGTGGACCTGATTGACTTGCAGCTGGAGCTGCTGCGCCCGCGGGCGCAAGACAAGCAGCTGTGGCTGCGCGCCTTTGCGCAACGCGCCGTGGGTGGCCATGTGATGGGCGACGCGCAGCGCGTGGCCCAGATCGTGAGCAATCTGGTGGGCAATGCGCTCAAGTTCACGGCCACCGGGGGCGTGACGGTGGAGCTGTCGCGCCAAGACGATGGCCGGGTCCGCATCGACGTGCGCGACACCGGCGTGGGCATCGACCCGGCGCAGCAGGGCCGCATCTTTGAACCCTTTGCGCAGGCGCATGCGGGCGTGGCCGCGCACTTCGGGGGCACAGGGCTGGGGCTGTCGATCACGCGCAACCTGGCGCGGCTGATGGGTGGCGACGTGAGCGTGAGCAGCGAGCCCGGGGCGGGCAGCTGCTTCACCGTCACGCTGGACCTGCCGGCGCTGGCATCGGGCCTCGATGAGGCGGTCAGCGCGTCGGCATTGGTGAGCGCGAGCCCTGTGGCGCCCAGCCGCTGCCTGCGCCTGCTGCTGTGCGAGGACAACGAGGTCAATGTGCTTGTGATCGAAGCCATGCTCGGCCCGCTGGGTCACGAGGTGGTGGTGGCGCACAACGGCATCGAGGGCCTGGCCTGCCTGGCGTCCGGGCAGTTCGACCTGGTGCTGATGGACATGCAGATGCCCGAACTTGACGGCGTGGCCGCCACACGCCGCTGGCGCGAGATCGAGCAGCGCGAGGCGCGTGCGCGCACGCCCATCGTGGCCCTGACAGCCAACGCCCTGGATGCCGACCTGCGCGCCGCGCTGGAGGCTGGCTGCGACGCGCACGTGACCAAGCCCATCACCCTGCCCGCGCTGCTGCAGGTGCTGGCGCGCTACGGGCGCTGAGCGCGGCTACTTTGAAACGAAGGCGCCCACCAGCAGCGTTTCGCAAATCTTGTAGACCAGCCAGGCCCCCATGGCGCCCAGTCCCGTGAGCAGCAGGCCGAGCAGTTGCACCAGCCCGCCGTCCAGCAGGCCCATCAGGCCGTAGCTGCTCAAGTAGCCCGCATTGGCGTGCAGCACGCGCACGAAGTCGTAGGTCAGCAGCGCAAAGACCAGGAAGCTCAACGCCATCAGCCCGAAGCAAGCCAGCCGATGGGTCTTGAGCCAGAGGACGAACTTGCTCACGGGATTCCTTTCACTGCCGGGCGGAGGGCCGGAGATTACTTGGCCGGCTGCTGCATCGTCGTGAACATGAAGCGCTTCATCAGCGGGATGCACTCGGGGCAGCGCTTGGGGTCGGCGGGGTCGATGTGGTCGCCGCCGGCGATGACTTCCAACTGGCTCTTGAGGCCCTTCGACTGGGCGCGCGTGTGGAGCGTGGCGGAGCCATGCAGGCCCGCAGCGTTGGAGCCCAGCGGCACCACATCGTCCTTGTCGCCGTGAATGTGGAGCAGGGCGGGTTCGCCGGCGTCCAGCATGTCGATATCAAACACGGCGCCGGACAGGTTGATCACGCCGCGCAGCTTGAACTTGATCGTCTCGTTGCCGCTGTTGCCGTCGAGGCCCCCATTTTTTTGCAGTGAAGCGACGGCTGCGTCTGGCAGCTTGTTGCGAGCGTCCAGGTAGGCCGTGTACATCGAGGTGATGGACCCCGCCGAGTGGCCGCCAATGAAGATGTTGTCCGCGTCGATGCGGAAGCGGTTGGGCCCGGCGGCGTCTTTGAGAAGAAAGCGGATCGCGGCCTTCTGGTCGGACGTGGCCTTGAAGAGGGCGTCGTAGAACTTCTCAGGGCTGTTGATATCGCGTGACAGCCGGTAGCGGTTGATGGCCACCACATAGCCGGCGCGGGCCAACTCTTCGCCGAAGTCGTCCATCCACGTGGCGCCGGTTTGCACGAAGCCGCCGCCGGGCGTCAGCACCACCAGCGGGCGCTTGGCGGCCGTGTCGCCCTTGGGCTCGAAGACGCGCAGGGTCAGCTTCTCGACCTTGCCATCCAGGTTGTTCAGGTTCTCGGCAAAGAGGATGTCGCCGTGGCGCACGTAGTCTGGGAAGACGGTGTTCAGGTAGCGGCGTGGGGCGGCGCGGTCTTCCTGGGCCTGGCTGGCGGAGCTGCCGAGCAGGCCGGCGCACAGCGCGGCGAGGGTGAGGGAGAGGGTGGTCAGGGAGCGTTTCATGGGGGTCCTGAGGGGGCTAGGGGCTGGGCGGCAGGGGTGTGGCGCGGCAATATAGGTCCGCGTACAGGCCCGCCGCCCCCCCGTTTGTCCGGATCCGACCGCAGCACAGGGCCATGCCGATCGGCACGCACCTCGGGGCATCTCAGTTGGATAGAGTCGGCCGCTTCCCAGGCTGGCTTTTTTGGCCTCACACGGAGCAAACCCCCATGATCCCCATGACCGTCAATGGCAAGGCTGTGGCCTTGGATGTGCAGGCCGAGATGCCCATGCTCTGGGCCCTGCGCGAGAGTCTGCAGCTCACTGGCACCAAGTTCGGGTGCGGCATGGCCCAGTGCGGCGCCTGCACCGTGCACCTCAACGGCCAGGCCATCCGCTCCTGCGTCACACCGGTGTCCGCCGCGCAAGGCGCCAAGGTGCAGACGATTGAAGGCATCGCGGCCGACAAGGTGGGCGCCGCCGTGCAGGCGGCCTGGGTCGAGCACGACGTGGCCCAGTGCGGCTACTGCCAGAGCGGGCAGGTGATGAGCGCCGTGGCCCTGCTGAAAGCCAACAAGAAGCCGACCGACGCGCAGATCGACGCGGCCATGGCCGGCAACCTCTGCCGCTGCGGCACCTACCACCGCATCCGTGCGGCCATCCACGCCGCTGCTGCGAAGTTGGCCTGAGGAGACGACCATGCTGATGCAACACCTCACCCAAGCCACCGTCGCCGCCGCGCCCAAGGCCCGGCTCTCCCGCCGGCACTTCATCACCACCACCATCGGCGGCGCCACGGGCCTTGCGTTGATGCCGGCCCTCGCGCAGAACGCCCCGGCTGCTGCCCCCGGCAGCAAGCCGACCGAGCAGCCCATTGCCTTCGTCACCATCGCGCCCGATGGCACCACCACCATCCTGTGCAACCGCATGGACATGGGCCAGGGCATCGAGACGGGCCTGGCCATGATCCTGGCCGAAGAGCTGGAGGCCGACTGGAGCCGCGTCAAGACCGGCTTTGGCGACCAGCAGGCCAACTACGTGGACCCCGCCTTTGGCATGCACCTGACGGGCGGCTCCAACTCCATCAAGAACAGCTACGGCCAGTACCGCGAACTGGGCGCCCGGCTGCGCGCCATGCTCACCGCCGCCGCCGCGCAGGCTTGGGGGCTGAAGCCCGCTGACGTCGTCTCGGCCAACGGCCGGTTGACGAGCGGGAGCCGCTCGGCCGGCTATGGCGAGTTCTTCGCCGCCGCCATCAAGCTGCCCGTTCCCGAGAAGGTCAGCCTCAAGGACCCCAAGGACTTCCGCCTGATCGGCAAGCCCACGGGCCTCACCGTCAGCCGCGCCAAGTCCACCGGCACGCAAACCTACGCCATGGACGTGCAACTGCCTGGCATGCTGGTGGCGGTGGTGCAGCGCCCGCCGGTTTTCAAGGGCCGGGTGGCGCGCGTGGCCAGCGAGGCCGCGCTCAAGGTGCCGGGCGTCAAGGCCGTGCTGACCGTGCCGCTGGACCGTGGCGGTCAGGGCGTGGCCGTGGTGGCCACCGGTTATTGGGCAGCCAACAAGGGGCGCGAGGCGCTACAGATCGACTGGCAGCTTGACGGTGTGCCCAAGCCCGACAGCGCCCAGCTGCTGGCCGAGTACCAAGCCCTGGCCCTGACCCCAGGCACCCCGGCACCGCAGCCGCACCTGGCGCAGGACGCCAGCAGCTGGAAGCAGGCGCCCAAGTCCTTGGTGGCCGAGTACGCCTTCCCCTACCTCAACCACGCCCAGATGGAGCCGCTGGCCTGCACCATCGACCTGAAAGCCGATCGCTGCGACGCCTACTACGCCTCGCAGATGCCCGGCCTCGACGCCGGCGCGCTGGCCGATGCGACGGGCCTCAAGCCTGAGCAGGTGCAGGTCCACGTGCAGATGGCCGGCGGTGGCTTTGGCCGCCGCGCCGTGCCCAGCAGCGAGTGGGTGCGCGAGGCCGCTGGAGTGGCCGTGGCCCTGGCCAAGGCTGGGCAGCGCGCGCCGGTCAAGGTCATCTGGAGCCGCGAGGACGACATGCGGGCCGGCTACTACCGGCCCATGACCGTGCACCGCGCCGAGATCGGCTACGACGCCACGGGCAAGGTGCTGGGCTGGCAGCACAGCGTCGTCAGCCAGAGCATCGTCAAGGGCTCGCCCTTCGAGGGCATGATCCAAAAGGGCGTGGACCCGACGACCACAGAAGGCCTCGGCGAGCCCTACGGCGTGCCCATGAACCTCAACGTCCACCACCCCGACGTCAACGTGCCCGTGCTGTGGTGGCGCTCGGTGGGCTCCACGCACACCGCCTTCGTGATGGAGACCCTGATCGACGAGCTGGCTGCGGCCACCAAGCAGGACCCGGTGGCCTACCGGCTCAAGCTGATGGAGGGCAATGCCAAGGCGGCGCACCACCGCGCCGCGCTGCAGGCTGCCGTGGCCAAGAGCGGCTATGGCCAGCGCAAGCTGCCCGCCGGCAGCGCCTGGGGCGTGGCGGTGCACGAGAGCTTCGAGTCGGTGGTTGCCTATGTGGTGGTGGCCAGCGTCAAGGGCAAGGGCGCCGACCGCCAGGTCTCGCTGCACGAGGTGCATGCCGGCGTGCACTGCGGGCTCTGCGTCAACCCCAAGGCGGTCGAGGCCCAGGTGCAGGGCGCCGCGCTGATGGCCCTGGCCACCACCATGCCCGGCCACCGCATCACGTTCAAGGACGGCGTCGTCGAGCAGAGCAACTTCCACCAGCTCGCCATGCCGCGCATCCCCGACATGCCGCGCGTCTTCACCGTCAGCATCGTGCCCAGCGGCGAGCGCCCCACCGGCATGGGCGAGCCGGGGCTGCCGCCGCTGGCGCCCGCGCTGGCCAACGCCGTGGCGCGGCTGACGGGGCAGCGGCAGCGGGAGTTGCCGTTCAGGTTTGCGTGAGCGTCGATGCTGGTGGTGCGCTGGCTTCAGCGCACCGCCTTCGCCGGGTTGTGTCGTTTCAGCCAATCCTGCAGCGCCGCATCGACCCGCGTTTGCCAGCCAGTGCCAGTGGCCTTGAAGCGTTCGACAACGTCCGGTGACAGCCGAATGGTGACGCGCTCCTTGGTAGGAGCCTTTTGAGGGCCACGCACGCCGAGCTTGCGCTGCAATGAGGCAGGCAGCGCCTGTGCGGCCGGCTGAAAGGCCATGACGTCTGCTTGGTTCAGTTCACGAACCTCGCCGTGCGCGTCAGTCAGGGGTTTGGGCTTGGGCTTGGGCATGGCGTGCTACCTCTCTCGCGTTGGCCTTGCGGAAACTGATGACTCGGATGCCATCGGGGGCTTCGGTGAAACATAGAACGTGCAGCCGGCCTGCCAACTGGCCCAGGGCCACGTAGCGGGCTTCTCCGTACTGCTTGCGGTCATCCACCGCGATCAGCGCGGTGGCGAAGTCGAACTCGGCAGCCTGCTCGAAGGAGAGCCCGCGTTCGCGCACATTACGTTCGTTCTTGGCCGGATCGAAATGAATCCGCATAGTGCAGATTGTATGTACAAAAAATGAGTCAGCGCTTCAGCACCCGCCCCGACATCGCAGCGATCAGCGCGGCAAACAGCACCACCAGCCACAGCGCCGCTGACAGGCTGGTGACACGCGCCAGGCCGCCGATCATCGGCGGCCCGAACAGGAAGCCGGCATAGCCCACGGCCGACACGGCGGCCACGCCTTGGGCGGGTGGCACGCCTTCCATCTGGCCGGCGGCGGCGAACATCACCGGCACGATGTTGGCGAGCCCCAGGCCCACGATCACAAAGCCCACCAGCGCGGCCTCGGGCCGGCCGCCCACCAGCGCAATGGCCATGCCCACCGCCGCGAGAACGCCACTCACGCGCAG
>CALMQC010000173.1 GCA_937871895.1 uncultured Roseateles sp.
GCCGCCTCGGGCTGGAGCGCCAAGACGCCCTCGCCTGGCTGGCCCATGTCTCGGGCCATGACCGCACTTGGCTGTTCGCCCATGGCGACGAGGCTGCACCCGCCAATGCTGCCGCCGGCCTGCAGCGCCTGGCTGCCGGCGAGCCCCTGGCCCACCTGACCGGCTGGCAGCCCTTCCATGACCTTGTGCTGGCCGTGACGCCCGATGTGCTCATCCCCCGGCCCGACACCGAGGCTCTGGTGGACTGGGCGCTGGAGCTGGCGCCCCGTGGTGCCCGCGTTGCCGACCTCGGCACCGGCTCGGGCGCCATTGCCCTGGCTTTGAAGACCGCGCGGCCCGACCTTGCAGTGACGGCCACCGACCTGAGCCCCACCGCCCTGGCCGTGGCCCGCTCAAACGGCGAGCGCCTGGCCCTCGACGTGGATTGGCGCCTGGGCTCGTGGCTCGCACCGCTGGCGGGCGAGGCGTTCGACCTCATCGTCAGCAACCCGCCCTACATCGCCGCCGATGACCCCCACCTCGCCGCGCTGACGCACGAACCCCTGGGCGCCCTCACCCCAGGCGGAGACGGCCTGGCCGACCTGGCCCACCTGGCGGCCACCTCCCCAACGCACCTGCACCCCGGCGGCTGGCTGCTGCTGGAGCACGGCTGGGACCAGGCCGAGGCCGTGCAGCGCCTGCTGGCACAAGCCGGCTTTGCCAACGTACGCAGCCAGACAGACCGCGCCGGGCGGCCCCGCTGCACCGGCGGGCGCTGGCAGGGCTGAGGGCGCCGTCGGATCCGCACCACAGCCGCCGGCTTGCACGAACCGGGTAACCGGTTACCCGCAAATTGCTTGGCATGTACCAGCTGTTTCCCAAAGTTTCTGGCCCCCCTAGAAAGCGCGTGCAGACGTAGCATCAGGTCCCGGTGCACCGCTGCATCGGCAGGAGATGACCATGAACAGCCGCTACACCGTCTCCGCTGCGCTCGCCGTCTCGACCCTTTGGATGGCCGCCGCGCACGCGGCCGACCGCGCTCCCGACACCCGCTGGCAGGCACGCGTCCAGCTGGCCACGACTGAGCCGGGCCTGGCGCGCAGCGGCCAATTGCTCAGCGCCAATCTGCTGGGTGACTACTACTTCAACGGCACCCGCCTGGGTGGCCTGCGAGCCACCGGCGGCATGCTGCTAGGCCCAAACTCCCTGACCCTCACATCGCAGGTCACGAGCTTGGGGCCGGCCGGCCGCTTGACGATTGGCAACCGCCGCGTGGGCCTGGGCGAATCCCAGTGGCTGGAGCCCGTCAGCACCCATACCTATCTGGGCCTTGGCTATTCGCGCCACTTCCCCAGCAGCGGCTTTTCCTTCAGCGCCGATCTGGGGATGACCTACGGCCTCGGCACCAACTTGCGGCTGGGCCAGAGCACGGCCCAAGCGCTGGAAGACGCCGCGCGCGACCTGCGCTTCAAACCCCTGCTGCAGATCGGCCTGTCCTACAGCTATTGAGCTGCCAGGCACAGGGGTCCAGGATAATCCCGCATCCCCATCTACACCGCAGCACCATGAGCGACGTTCAGCAACGCATCGACGACCTCGTCAAGTCCAACCGGGTCATGCTCTTCATGAAGGGCACCGCCCAATTCCCGATGTGCGGCTTCTCCGGCCGTGCCATCCAGATCCTCAAGGCCGCCGGCCTGAGCCCTGCCGACATCAAGACCTTCAACGTCCTCGAAGACGAGGCCGTGCGCCAGGGCATCAAGGACTACGCCAACTGGCCCACCATCCCCCAGCTCTACATCAATGGCGAATTCGTCGGCGGCTCGGACATCATGATGGAGATGTACGAGTCCGGTGAGTTGCAGCAGGCGTTGACTGCAGCCTGATGTCCCAACGGCTCGTCGTCGGGCTGACGGGCGCCACCGGCGCCTGCTACGCCCTGCGGCTGCTGCGCCGGGCGCGTGAGTTGAAGGTCGAGACCCACCTCATCGCCACGCCGGCCGGCATCCTCAACGCCCACCACGAGTTGGGCCTGGATCGCTCAGGCCTGGAAGCCGAAGCCGACCACGCCTACTCGCCCAACGACGTCGGCGCCTGCATCGCCAGCGGCAGCTTCGCCACGGCCGCGATGGTCGTCGCGCCCTGCTCCATGAAGTCCCTGGCCGCCATTGCCCACGGCCTGGGCGACAACCTCCTCACCCGTGCCGCCGACGTGACGCTCAAGGAGCGCCGCCGTCTGATCCTGATGGTGCGAGAGACCCCGCTCAACCTTGCGCACCTGCGCAATATGGTGGCCGTGACCGAGATGGGCGGCATCGTCTTCCCGCCGCTGCCGGCCTTCTATCACCACCCCCAAACCATCGACGAGCTGGTGGCCGAGACGGTGGAGCGGGTGCTGGAGCTGTCGGGCATCACGGCCGCGCAGCCCAAGGCCTGGGCAGGGCTCTAAGCCGCAATCAACCGGCGGATTCCGCCGCCGCTGCGCCCTTTGGAGTCGGCCGGGCACCGGCAAGATGGCGATTCAGTTCCCGACTGGGGATCGCCCGTGGTGACCAGCGTCAACAGCAGCTTGATCAATTACCTGTCTACCCAGGGCCTCGACGGCACGGTGGCGAACGCGCTCGGCTCGAAAACTTCGGGGATGACGGGTTCGGCGGGCTTGTTGCAAGCGCAGCGGCGGCAGGCCCTGCAACGCGCTGCCAGTACGGCCAAGGGCGTGAATGCCTCGCAGGCGCTCGACACCGCGCAGAAAACCCTGGCCAAGGACCTGCGCACCGCGATGAGCCAGGCCGGCGTCAAGCTGACCGGGGCCATTGAGTTCACCGTGAAGTCCGACGGCAGTGTGGACATGAAAGGCACCGATGCCGACGAGGCCGCCGTGAAAGCCTTCCTCAAGGCTGACGCCAGCCAGCCCAGCTTTGCCACACGCATCGCCACCCAGGCGCGCGACGCGATGAAGCAGTCCACCACCGTCCAGCAAAGCGCCGCCATGGCTCAGGCCGCCAAGCTCTCCCGGACACCCGGCGGCGTGATGGCGCTCTACGCGTCCTTGATGCAGCAGACCAGCAGCACCAGCGTGGTCTTCTCGCTCTCCGCCACCTCCAGCACCCTCACCTACCCTGGCTCGCTAACGACCGCAGCTTGAGGTATCGGGCATGCCGCCTCGCCAGCCCATCAGAGGGGCAGGCGCCTAGGACTCCCCTGGCAGCAGCCACTGCCGGCGCGCGCCCATCACCATGCGCGGGTACTCGGGCTTGCCGCGGCTGCCGTTGTAGCGGCCGAGAGCCATGAACAGGTCGCCGTTTTCTCTGTCCAGATAGTGCCGCAGGATCACGCAGCCGAAGCGCAGGTTGCTCTGCATGTGAAAGAGCCGGGAGGCATCGCCATCGCCAATGACGCGCGTCCAGAACGGCATCACCTGCATATAGCCACGCGCGCCCACCGAGCTGATCGCGTACTTGCGAAAGCCGCTCTCGACCTGGATCAGCCCCAGCACCAGACTGGGCTCCAGGCCGGCGCGCTTGGCCTCGTACCAGACGGTCTGCAGGAACTCGATGCGCAGCTGCGCCTCGGACTTGCGGGACTTGAGCCGCTCGCTCATGGTCCCCAGCCACTTCAGGTAGGCCAGCCGATCGTCGATCTTGTCGAACTGCGGCTTGGGCGGTGCACTGGCCGCAATGGCGGCGCCCAGGGCCGAACGCACGGCGTCGGCCAAAGGCTCTTCAAGCTGGGCACCGGCCCGTGCCAGCAGCGGCACCGCCAGCAGCAAGCAGGCTAGGAGGCGCATCAGACCTTGATGCGGCCCTTGAGATGGGCCACGACATCCGCCAGCGCCAGCTTGGTGGCCGCTTCGTCGCGGCGGCCCTGGTACTCGACCTGCCCTTCCTTGAGCCCGCGGTCCGACAGCACGACGCGGTGCGGCACACCGATCAACTCCCAGTCGGCAAACATCGCGCCAGGGCGCTCGCCACGGTCGTCGAGCAGCACGTCCACGCCCAGGGCCTGAAGCTCGGCGTAGAGCTTCTCGGCGGCCGACTTGACCTCGCTGCTGCGGTCCATGCCGATGGGGCAAAGGACGACGGTGAAGGGAGCAATCGCGTCCGGCCAGATGATGCCGCGCGCGTCATGCCCCTGCTCGATGGCAGCGGCCACGGTGCGCGTGACGCCAATGCCGTAGCAGCCCATCTCCATCAGCGCAGGCTTGCCGTTCTCGTCGAGGAAGCTGGCGTTCATCGCCTTGCTGTACTTGGTGCCGAGGTAGAACACATGGCCCACCTCGATGCCGCGCTGGATGGCGAGCACGCCCTTGCCATCGGGGCTGAGGTCGCCAGCGACCACATTGCGGATGTCTGCGACGAGGTCGGGTTCCGGCAGGTCGCGGCCCCAATTGACGCCAGTGAGGTGGAAGTCGGCCTCGTTGGCGCCGCAAACGAAATCGGCCATCTGCGCAACGGTGCGGTCGGCGACGATCTTGACGCCCTTGAGTCCGATCGGCCCCAGGTAGCCGGGCTTGCAGCCGAAGTGCTCGACGATCTCGCCGGCCGTGGCGAAGCGCCAGCCGTTTTTGAGGCCCTCGATCTTGCCGGCCTTGACCTCGTTGAGGTCGTGGTCGCCGCGCACCAGCAACAGCCAGACCTGCGACTTGACGACGGCGCCCTGCTCATCGGTCTCGTCGGCGGCCAGCACCAGGGACTTGACCGTCTGCGTCAGCGGCAGGCCGAGCAATGCGGCCACGTCCTCACAGGTGCTCTTGCCGGGCGTGGGCACCTTGGCCATGGCTTGCGCGGCGGCGGGGCGGGCGCCCTGCGGCGCAAGCGCCTCGGCCAGTTCGATATTGGCGGCGTAGTCGCTGGTGGGGCAATAGATGATGGCGTCCTCGCCGGTGTCGGCGATGACCTGGAACTCGTGCGAGCGGTCGCCCCCGATGGCGCCGGTGTCAGCGGCCACGGCGCGGTACTGCAAGCCCATGCGGTCAAAGATGCGGCAGTAGGCCTGAAACATGGCGTCGTAGCTGCGGCCGGCGCTCTCGGCATCACGGTCGAAGGAGTAGGCGTCCTTCATCGTGAACTCGCGCCCCCGCATCACACCAAAGCGCGGCCGGCGCTCGTCGCGGAACTTGGTCTGGATGTGATAGAAATTTTTGGGCAGTTGGCGGTAGCTGCGCAGCTCCTGCCGGGCGATGTCGGTGACGACTTCTTCGCTGGTCGGCTGGATGATGAAGTCGCGGCCATGGCGGTCCTTCACGCGCAGCAACTCGGGGCCCATCTTGTCGAAGCGGCCTGTCTCTTGCCACAGCTCAGCCGGCTGCACCACTGGCATCAACAGTTCCACGGCGCCGGCGCGATTCATCTCCTCGCGGATGATGGCTTCAACCTTGCGGATGACGCGCAAGCCCATCGGCATGTAGTTGTAGATGCCAGCGCCCAGGCGCTTGATGAAGCCGGCCCGCATCATCAGCTTGTGGCTGACGACTTCGGCGTCGGCAGGGGCGTCCTTGAGCGTGGAAATGAAGAACTGGGTGGCTTTCATGGAACGGCAGAACAAACAAAAACGGCCGGGAATCGGCCGGCCAACGTGAAATCCTGGGTGCTCGCAAAGGCTGCGGAGGACGCAACCCCAATGCAATAATCAATCCCACTAAAGATTCGAGGTTGATTATGCTCGACCGTGAAGGCTTTCGGCCCAACGTCGGCATCATCCTGCTCAACCAGCGCAATGAGGTTTACTGGGGCAAGCGCATCCGGACCCATTCCTGGCAGTTCCCGCAAGGGGGCATCGAGCATGATGAAACGCCCGAGCAGGCCATGTTCCGCG
>CALMQC010000174.1 GCA_937871895.1 uncultured Roseateles sp.
CCTCGCCGAGCTTGATCCCACCATGAAACTGTTGTTCGTTGCCGACCCGCTGGAGACCTTCAAGACCTACAAGGATTCCACCTTCGCCATGATGCGCGAGGCCGCCAAGCGGGGGCATGAGATCGTGGCTTGCGAGCCGACGCAGCTGGTGTGGCAGCGCGGTGGGCGTGTGACGGCGCGGGGTGCGAGGCATATCGCGCTGACGGGCGATGCGACCGATTGGTTCGTGACCGAGCAGGTGGCTGACCTAGCCCTGGCCGATGCGGGCGCGGTGCTGATGCGCAAGGACCCGCCCTTTGACAGCGAGTTCTTCTACGCTACCCACCTCTTGAGCCAGGCCGAGCGTGAAGGCGCCCGCGTCTTCAACAAGCCCGCGGCCTTGCGCGAGCACCCCGAGAAGCTGGCGATTCTGGAGTTCCCCGCCTTCATCGCGCCCACGCTGGTCACGCGTGACGCGGCCGAGATCCGCGCCTTCCATGCCGAGCACCGCGACATCATCCTCAAGCCGCTCGACGGCATGGGCGGCATGGGCATCTTCCGCGTCAAGGACGACGGCCTCAACCTCGGCGCCATCATCGAGACGCTCAACAAGGACGGTGCCCAGACCGTGATGGTGCAGCGCTACCTGCCCGCCATCGTCGATGGCGACAAGCGCGTGCTCGTCATCGGCGGCAAGCCGGTGCCGCATTGCCTGGCGCGCATCCCCCAAGGCGGCGAGGTGCGCGGCAACCTCGCGGCCGGCGGCAAGGGCGTGGCCCGGCCGCTCACCGCGCGGGACCGCGAGATTGCCGAGACCCTGGGCCCCATCCTCGCCGCGCGCGGCCTGCTGCTGGTGGGCCTCGATGTGATTGGCGACACGCTCACCGAGATCAACGTCACCAGCCCGACCTGCTTCCAGGAGATCACGCAGCAGAGCGGCTTTGACGTGGCGGCTATGTTCATCGACGCGCTGGAGGCAGCGCTTCAGGCTGCATGAAGCGGCGCAGCCTGGGCCGTTTGGCCCTGGCCGCGCTGCCAGGTGCAGCGTCGGCCAAGGAGACAGCTCGCATGGACGCCCTGGCCGAGGACTTCATCGAACAGCTTTGGCAGATCGACACCGAAGCCGCAGTCGCTGTCGGCCGCTTTGACTTCGCCGCCCGCCTGACCCTGCCCTCGGCCGAGCAGCGCGAGCGCCGCCGCCGTTTGCTCAAGGCCTGGCTGCCGCGCTTCGAAAGCCTGGCCCCAGCCACCCTCACGCCGCTGCAGCGCATGGACCGCGAGATCCTGCTGGCGCAGATCCGCAGCGACCTGTGGCAGCTGGACGAACTGCGCGAGTGGGCCTGGAACCCGGCGGCGCACAACCCGGCCTCGGCGCTCGACAAGATCCTGC
>CALMQC010000175.1 GCA_937871895.1 uncultured Roseateles sp.
GGGTTGGTGCTGCAACTGCCCGTGCCGGTGCCGGTCTTGCTCGTGCCGGTGCCCACGCACCAACCGGCGGGCAGGATGTGCGTGTCCATGCGGCTGTTGATGAAAGCGACGTTGTCGACATAGGTGCTGCTGGTCGTGCCGCCGCTGCGGGCAAGGTAAGCCTGGGTCACACCCGCGCCCGCAGTGAGGCGGCTGTTCAGGAAGACAAAGCCCTTGTCCCCCGCCGTGGCGCGGGCCTGCACGATGTAGCCGGGCGAGCTGCTGCTGTTGTCGAAGACGGAGCGGATCTCGCAGTCCTCAAACAGGGCCGCCATCACATTGCCCCAGATGTAGTCCACATTGCCAGCCACGAGCGACTGATAGACCCAGACATAGCCCTTGAGCTGCAGGGTGTCCTGCTCGGACAGGAAGTTCATCTGCTTGGCCACCATGCGGGCGGCGTTCGCAGCCGTGCCGGTGTTGAAGTAGATCGCTTCGGCCTGGTTGTCGTAGGTACTGGTGCGGACGTGGGCGTTCTGCAGCGTGAAGTTGCTCAAGGACAGCAGGTCGGCCCCTTCGACGAGCAACACCGCACGCCCGCCGCCGAGGCTGCGGTGGCCGACGACCTTGCCCGAGGTGGAGAGGGTCGTGGTGGCGCTGGTGGCCGACGCGCCACTGCCGCTGTTGAGCGACTCGAAGTTCACGTCGCCAACGATCACGCCCGCGCGGCTCTCACCGACGATGCTGAGATTGGCCACGTTGCGCAGCATCAGCAGCTCGGGGTAGAGGCCGGCGCCCACGGTGATGGTCTTGGGGCTGGCCACGGTGTTGCAGCCATTGGCCGACACCGAGCTGTAGCAGCGCGCCATGATCCAGTTGAGCGCGCCCTGCACGGTGCGGAAGTCGGCGCCCGGCTCGGTGGCGGACACGCGCACCGCCGTGTTCGACAGCGGCGCGGCCTTGGTCGTGAAGCTCCAGGCGCCAGGCCCGATGCCGTTGAAGGCGGCGCCGTTGATGGTCCCCACCAGCAGGCCGCTGTCCAGCGTCACGTAGTAGTTGGTGGCCGGGCTGAGCTTGTTGTTGTGCAGGCGGATGGTGGCCGTGTTGCCGACGATGCTGACCGGCCGGTACCAGACGTAGCGGGCGCGGCCATCGGGCATGGCGCCGGCGCCCAGGGCATCGATCTCAAGATTGGTGCGGGGGATGAGGGTCTGGGTGTCGGTGCTGGAGGGCGCGGTCGAGACATCGATGCTGTCCACCAGGGTGCCGTCGCTGCGGAACACGCGCAGCTTGCCGGCGCTGCCCAGCACCGGGGCACTGTCAAAGGCGAGGGACAGGCTGGTGTCGGTATGCACGCCGGTGGCACCGGCTGCCGGCACCAGGGTGCCCGGCGCTGCGCCGGTATTGCCGCCGCCGGTGATGCTGCTGCTGAGCTTGCCCGCGCCCGCCTGCGCCAGCACGCTGGCCTTGACCAATGCGGCAGGCTTGGCCGTGAAGGCATACGGCGGCGTCCAGGTGGCATTGCTGGACACCGGGCAGGCGCCCAACACCGCACCGTTGAGCACCGAGCCGGCGTCCTTGAAGAAGCTGACCGCATCGGCGCTCAGGGTCTGCAGGATGCCGGCGCAGTCGCCCGCTGCGGCGCCGGCGATGGCGAAGAGGTTGGCGTTCGAGAGGATCTGCCCGCTCTTGCCCACGCCGATGCTGTAGGAGTGCGGATAGGGGTTGGCGGACTTGTCGCCGACGAAGTAGTTGTTGAAGACGTGCACGAGCCCGAAACGCACGCGCGGCACGCGCTGCTGGGCATTTCGGAAGTAGTTGCCCGCGATGGTGACCTTGAGCCGGCCCACGTCGGCGGCGGCCGTGTTGCCGGTGTCCGAGCTGCCGATCAGCATGGTCTTGTCATGCATCTCGATGAGGTTGTTCGTGACGCTGACGTAGTCGGCCGCCTTGGTGATGTCGATGGCGCCGTCGTGGCACTGGCGGGTCTTGCCGTTTTCGATGGGCAAGAGGTTGTCCGTCACCGGCACATCGGTGATGGTGTTGCGGTCGATCCAGACATGGTCGGCCCCGGTGACCGAGATGGCGTCGTAGGCGGCGTTCCAGTTGCCGGTGGCACCGTCGGTTGGGTCCCAGATGGGGCCGACGTCGCAGGGCGCGACGATGGTCAGGTTGCGCACGATGACATTGCTGACGCCGGCGATGTTGATCCAGGCGTTGACGAAGCCACTGCCGGGCCCGGCGCCGATCAGCGTGGTGTTGCTGGGCAGCTTGACCTGGCCGCGCGCCTTCTGGTCGGCGGTGCTGGTGAAGGGCTGGCCCTCGCTCATGTCGATGCTGCCGACGACCTTGATGATCTTGGGCTGGAAGCCGCCATTGCTGATGGCGGCCAGCAGCTGGCTGCGGTTGCTGACGCTGTAGATCTGGCTCGGCACGGCGGCAGAGCCACCCGAGGTGCCACCGGCCTGGGCCGCCCAGCCATCCAGCGGCGCGGTTTGCAGGGCCGGGTCCACGGCGGCCAGGGCGGCGCTGCCGGCCAGCGCGAAGATGGCAAGGAGATGCTTGTGCATGGCGGCTCCTCGGTCAGGCGGCGGTGCGGCGGCGCTGTACGAGCGCGAGCGCCCCGAGGGCCAGCAGGCCCAGGCCCGCCGGCTCGGGCAGGGCAAAGCGGCCGCTGAAGGGTGTGTTGGCATCGGGCGTGAAGACACGGCCGTCGATGCTCAGACGCAGACTGTCGGCATCCAGAACGGTGAGCGTGAGGCCGGCGGCGGCGCCGTCCCAGTCGGCACTGATCAAGCGACCGGCGAGGTCGCTGAAGTCGAAGTCGTAGACGCCACTGGCGAGGGCAGCCAGGCCGTAGACGTCGAAGCTGCCGTCGCTGCGGAAGTCGAAGGCAAGGTTGAAGTCGTCGGAGAGAAATTCGACGTCGCCGAAGGCATCGCTGATGGCGCTGCTGGCGGGGTTGGTGGCCGCCGCGTAGCCATCAGCCAGCGAATAGAAGCTGCCACTGCTGGCCGTGACGGTGACGGTGGGCGCGGCCTGCGCGGACAGGGTGAGCGCGAGGGCAGCGAGGCCGAGCACAAAGGCGGAGTACTTGCGGGTGAGCATCGGAGTTCCTGGGGAGCAGAGACCCTCCGATGGCGGACCTGCAGGGCACGGCCGACGGTTGGTGAGTGGGGCAAGAGGCGGGGCCGGCACGTGACAGACGTGCCGGCCCACCTGGGGCGGTCGAGGAGACGAAACGACGACCGGAGAACGATGCGCTTAGAAGTCCATCCGCGCGCCGACCATGACCTCGCGGCCCGTGACCGTGTTCTGCACCACGCTGTTGCGCACGCTGCTGGTGTAGAGGTCGTTGGCCTGGTTGGTCAGGTTGATGGCTTCGAGGCTGACGCTGAACTTCTTGCTGATCTTGTAGGAGGCCGAGAAGTCCACGTTGCGGGTGCCGTTCTTGCCGTCCACGTCGTTGCTCGGCGTGGCGCCAGGCACGGCCTGCAGGTACTTGGAGCGCGTGGCCACCGAGGCGCGCAGCATCAGGGTGCCGTCGTCGTAGTACAGCGAGGCATTCCAGGAGCGCGGCGACATGTTGATCAGGTCGGCCTGGATCGGGGTGTTGTTGGTGGCCGAGGTGGCGTACTTGATCTTGGACTTGATGAAGGTGTAGTTGGCCAGCAAGCCGATGTTCTTGCCGAAGGACGGCAGGAAGGTGAAGGGCTGCTGGTAGTTCAGCTCCAGGCCCTTGACCTTGCCGCCTTCGGTGTTGAAGCTGGAGCGCACCGAGAAGATCTCATTGCCGGTGAAGTTGCTGGGCAGCAGGCTCTGCGGCAGGCCAGTCTGGTTGAACGGCAGGTTGATCGTGGTGCTGGTGATGAAGCTGCTGATGTCCTTGTAGAAGAAGCCCGCACCCACCATCGAGTTCTTGGCGAAGTACCACTCGGTGCCGAGGTCCAGGGTCTTGGCGCGGAAGGGTTGCAGCAGCGGGTTGCCGTTGGAGATGTTGAGCTGGCCGGTGGTGCTGATCGAGCCGCCGGGGTTCATGGAGCCGAGGTTGGGCCGCGTCATCACCTGCGCCACACCGGCGCGCAGCAGCCAGTTGCGGGTCAGCTCGGCCGTGAGGTTGGCGGAGGGCAGCATGTCGCTGTAGGTGTTCGGGACCGACACCTTGGTACCGCCGCCGGTTGCCAGGTAGCCGGTGGACAACACCTGGGTCTTGACGAAGCGCGTGCCGATGTCGCCGCGCACCGGGATGTCGCCCAGGCGGGCCTTGAAGTCGAGCTGGGCGTACCAGCCACGGTCCACTTCCTCGATGCCGAAGTTGCTGCCACGCGCATTGCCATTGGTGATCGAGGTGAGCGTGAAGTCACCAGGGCCGTTGGCCGGGCCGCTCTTGAGGCAGTTGCAGTAGATGTCGTAGGCCGAGGCGATGGCATCGAGGTTGGGCACGGCCCAGCCGGTGATGGTGCCGGCCGGCAGGCTTTGGCCCTTGCCGATGCCGGTGATGGTGGTCGAGAGGCTGGCCACGGAGGTGCCGGCAGGCGCGCCGAAGATGACCTCGGTGCCACGGCGCGACTCGAAGGTGTTGAAGCTGTACTTCTTGTAGCTGGCGCCGGCCTTCAGCGTCATGTCGTCCGCAAACTCCCAGGCGATGCTGCCGGTGAGGGTGTCGGTGCGGTTGTCGGTGCCATTGGGGCGGATGCGGATCTCGCTCGGCAGGCCGTTGGCGATGGAGGTCGCGCCAGCGGGCACGCCGACGATGGTCAACGCACCACCCACCTGGGCCGGGTCGAAGCCGTACTTGATCAGCGGCGTGCGGCTGCCCGTGCGGAAGTCGATCTCGTAGCCATTGGTGTTGGGCGCATCCAGGGTGGTGGTGGTCTGGATGGGGTTGCGGAACTGCGAGTCCGAGCGCCCGGCCAGCACCGTGAGCTTGGCGGTGTCGCTGAGCTCGTGCTCGACCGTCAGCGTGGGCTGCTTGTAGATGGTGTAGAGCTTGTCGAAGCGCTGCTCGGAGCGCATGTCCACGGCGTTGTACTTGCCGTAGAGCAGGCCGCCATTGGCGTGGTACTCGGCGGCCAGCACGCTGACCTGGGGCTTGCCACCGGAGCTGAGCGCGCGGCTGAAGGGCATGGCCTCCAGGTAGTTTTCCTGGCGCGTGGCATCGAGCTTGGCGTACAGGTAGTCCAACGTGACCAGGGTGCCGTCCATGGGCTTGGCCTGGAAGGAGCTGGTGATGCCCAGACGCTCCTGCTCGTGCACGAGGCGCATGTAGCGCGGCAGGCGCGGGTGGAAGTTGTTGGCCGACGAGGCGGTCTGGTAGGCCGCTTGGTTCTCCGGCGTGTTGGGCAGGCGCGAGATGCCTTGCGCAGCCGGGCCGCAGGTGGTGGCCGTGGAGCCCGACGGCAGCGTGGTGCCCGTGGCGATGGTGGCGCCCTGCGGCGGGCACCAGCCGCCGTTGGAGGTGCCGTTGTCCCAGCGGACGGTGCCAAAGCCTTCCTCGAACAGATTGCGCTTGGAGTACGCCGCCGAGAACAGCGCGCCGAACTTCTTGTCCATGAAGGTGTCGGCGATCAGGAAGGTGGCGCGCGGCGCGCTCTTGCCCGAGAGATCGTTGTAGGTGCCCTTGACGCTGGCCAGCGCGGTGAAGCCCTTCTTCAGGTCGAAGGGGCGGCCGGTGGTCAGGTCGATGGTGGCGCCGAGCGAGCCCTCGTCCACTTCGGCCTGGCCGGTCTTGCGCACGGTGATGGAGTTGAAGAGCTCGGAGGCAAAGACGTTGAAGTCCATCGTCCGGCCGCGGTTGTTGCCGCCCGAGGCGTCGGAGCCGCCGGTGGAGGCCATGGCTTCGAGGCCATTGATGCGGGTGCGGGTGAAGCCGCCACCCAGGCCGCGCACGGTGATCTGGCGGCCTTCGCCGGCGTCACGGTCAATCGCTACGCCCGGCACGCGCTGCAGCGACTCGGCCAGGTTGGTGTCGGGGAACTTGCCCAGGTCTTCGGCGCGGATCACGTCCACCACGCCGGAGGACGTGCGCTTCTTGTTCAGCGCGTTTTCCAGCGAGGCGCGCAGGCCGGTCACCACAACGGTGTCCAGCTGGTTGGGCTCGGCCGATGCAGCCGGTGCGGCCGTTTGTGCAGCGGTTTGTTGCACCAGGCACAGCGCAGCGAGTGCGACGGCGGTGGGCAGCGCGGCGGGGCGGCCAGTCAAGGCAAAGGAGGAGCGGGGGCGCTTGGCGGTCATGGTCTTGTCTCCGTGGAATCAGGTCGTCTTGGCCATCAATGGGGCGGGTCACCGCCAGCACATCAAAAGACCGCGGAGGGCGCTCGCAGGGCGCCGCTGATGGGCCTGGAATGCTGCAGTGCACCCCGGGCTCATGGGCTCGAAAGAATCGGTCGATGCAGGGCTGGCAACCGGTGCGCGCAGGGCGCCCAACAGGCTTCCCGCCCCCATCGAATGAAGCTACTATAGCGGCGTCACGATTTTTT
>CALMQC010000176.1 GCA_937871895.1 uncultured Roseateles sp.
CAGGCTGAAGCAATCCACCAGTTCATTGGCCAGGCTGGCCGTCTGGCGCAGCAGCTCCACGTCGTCCATGGCCTTGTGCACCGGGCCATCCACGGGCAGTCGACGAGACATGCGCATCACGTCATCGCCCAGGTGCCAGTATTTGGTTAGCGCCGTGCCCAGGGTGTCCATGTCGCAGCCGAGCACGGCGTAGGCGGCCGCCTGCTCACTCATGCCCACGGGCTGGGGCTGGTCCTCGGTGGGCTCGGGCGCCTGCATCAGGTGCTGCATCTGCAGCGCATCGTCGGGCAGGTGGTAGCTCAGCAGCAAGCGGCCCAGGTTCTGCAAGATGACGATCAGGAAGGTGACTTCGCTGTCGTAGCCGGCAGGGCGCAGCGCCTGCGCCACTTCGCCGGCCTTGGCCACACGCTGCATCACGGTCTTGAGCCGTTCGGCCGCCTGCGGCTGCAACACGCCGGGCCAAGGCTTGAGCGTGCTGACTGCCGCGTGCAAGCCATCCAGCCCGATCATCTGCAGCGCACGCTGGATGTTGAGGATGGCCTCGCCCTGGTGGCCCTGCTGGCGCAGCGCGTTGTTGACGCGGCGCAGCAGCTCCAGCGTCAGCGCCATGTCCTTGAGCACCAGCTCCGACAGCACATTGGTGTGCTGCGCATCGAAGCCGCTGTTGCCGCCCAGCGCCCGGCGCAGCGAGCCCGAGGTGGACGGCAGGTGGCCGTTGCGCTGCATCTTGTCCAGCAGCAGTTGGATGGCGCCGCCTTCGTCCTGCTGAGCCACGAGGCGCCAGCCTTCCAAAGCGCGCAGGAAGGTGCGCGCCAGCAGGTAGCGCTGGCGGGCCTGGCGGTCCGTGGCGCGGTTGCAGATGGCGCGCAGCGGGTCGGGGATGGGGTGCGGCGTCTCCCAGCCCAGGCGGATCACTTCCTTGCCCAGGGGCTGCATCTGCTGCACCACGGCGTGCAGGTCGGCCTGTTCGAGCGGGCGCTTGCCGCTCAAGATGCGGTGCAGCAGCAGGCCGGCGCACAGGATGTCCTCCTCGGCCGACTCCCGCACGGCGCGGCGGGTGACGGTGTTGAAGTCCACGTTTGCCGGGAAGACTTCCTGCGCCACTTCGAGGCCAATCAGGCGCACCTTGTGCTGGGCGTCGATCAGGAAGTGCGAGGACTGGATGTCGCGGTGGGCATGGCCGGCCTCATGGGCAAAGGCGAGGCCTTCGAGGAACTGGCTCATCCACTCAGCGGCCTCCAGCGGCGTGGGCGCGGCGGCGCGCTTCAGGCGCTCGTCCAGGGTCTCGCCCAAGGACCGCTCGTAGGCGATGAACGGCCATTGCTCGACGCGGCCGATCTCCACCACCGGGGCCAGCTTGGGATGCTCGATGCGCGCGCCGGCGTTGGCCATGCTCATCCAATGCGCCATCGCCGCCTCGCTGTTGGGGGCCACGCGCGGCATGCACAGGATCAGCTCACGCCCAATGCGAGGGTCAGCCGCCAGCCACACCATGCTGCGCTCGGTCTTGGCCAGCAAGGCGCGCAGCTCAAAGCGACCGAAGGCCTTGACGGCGCTTCGTTCGGCAGCAGCAGGGGCGGAGGAGGAGGACGGAGACTCGGGCACGGCAACACGGCGGCGACAACACGGCGACAACGCCGCGATGGACAGGCCGTTGATTGAAACTCAATGCAACAGCGCACAACACGCCAAGCGTGCCGGGTCTGGGCAGGAGTTCACACCCGGTGCACCAGCAGGCAGGGCGCTGTGGCGCGGGGCGCGGCTATTCGTCGTCAGCTGCGCTGGCGCCCAGCTGGAGCAGGCGCTGCGTCGCCTCGTCCGGCAGCGCCTCGACGCTCTTGAGCTTGCGCGTCATCTGGCGGGTGCGGGTCTCGGCAGCGTCGATGGTGTTGGACGCTTCTTCGAGCTTCTTCTTGGTCTTGGCCAGCACCTCGCCGAACTTGCCGAACTCGGTCTTGACGGCACCCAGCACTTCCCAGACCTCGGCACTGCGCTTCTCCAGTGCCAGGGTGCGGAAGCCCATCTGCAGGCTGGTCAGCGTGGCCAGCAAGGTGGTGGGGCCGCAAACCATGACCTTGTGCTCGCGCTGCAGGCCCTCAACGAGGCCGGGGCGGCGCAAGGCCTCGGCGTAGAGGCCTTCGGTCGGGACGAAGAGGATGCCGAAGTCCGTCGTGTGCGGCGGGCCGATGTATTTCTCGCGCAGGCTGCGGGCCTCCAGGCGCAGCCGGGTCTCGATGGCCTTGCCTGCAGCTTCCGCAGCGACGGTGTCGGCGCGCTCCTGGGCGTCGAGCAGGCGCTCGTAGTCCTCGCGCGGGAATTTGGCGTCAATCGGCAACCACAGCGGCGCGCCATCGGCCCGCTGACCGGGCAAGGCAATGGCGAACTCGACCCGTTCGCTCGACCCCGGCAGCGTGGCGACATTGGCAGCGTACTGCTCGGGGGTGAAGACCTGCTCCAGCAGGCCGGCCAGTTGCACCTCACCAAAGATGCCGCGCGTCTTGACATTGGTGAGCACGCGATTGAGCGAGCCGACATCGCGCGCCAGGTTCTGCATCTCGCCAAGACCCTTGTGCACCTGCTCCAGGCGGTCGGCCACCTGCTTGAAGCTCTCTCCGAGGCGCTGCTCCAGCGTGGCGTGGAGCTTTTCGTCCACGGTGGCGCGCATCTGTTCGAGCTTTTTCTCGGTGTCCTCTTGGATCTGGCCCAGGCGCTGGTCCACGCGCTGCTGCATCTCCCGCAGTTGTTCGCGGATGGCGTCGGTCAGGCGGACGAGCGCCTGGTCTTGCGCCTCACGGGCTGCAAAGCCCTGGGCCGTGAGGCCTTGCTGGAACTGGCCGAGGCCGGCCAGCAGCTCGGTGCGCAGCGCGGCGCTGGAGCGCGCCAGCTCGTCACGCAGTTCGCGCTCCAGGCGTTCGCTGGATTGCTGGACCAGGGCCGCCACATCTACCGCCGGCCCGCTTGGGCGGCTGCGCCAGACCAGCAGCGCCAGACCCGCCAGCGCCAGCAACACAGCCAGCAGGAGCAGCTCCACCAGGCTCATTTGGGCAATAGGGTCTTGATGGCCTGGGGCAGCTCGGCCGCGACCAAGGCCTTGAGCGCGGCCAGCCGCGCCTCGGGGCTGAGCGCCACAAAGGGGTTGGCCACGCCGCGCTCCACCGGCAGGCGCTGACCGACGAGGATCGATTGCTCCTTGACGAGGCGGTAGTCCGCCAAGTCCACCAGAGCGACGCGCAGCGACAGGTAGGCCGCCAGGATCGGCAGGCCCGGGTTGCCGTCGATGCCGATCTGGCCGGTGGGGCGCAGGTCGATGACGAAGCCCGCGCCCTCCAGGGGCGTGGCGATCTTGTCGGGCAGCGCAGGCACCAGGGCGGGCGACTGCTGCGCCCGCGTGATCAGGAAGAGGTGCGTGGCACCGCGCCCCCGCAGGGCATCACCCAGCGTGCCTGGCAGGGTGAGCTTGCCGTCCACAAAGAGGCTGGCCGGGTCACCAAACAGGCTGCGCGTGGACGAGGTGTAGGTCTTGATCTCACGGTCGGGCGCGGCGGCCGCGACGGCGCCGGACACGGCTGCCAGCAATTCGGAGTCAAACACGGAGCCGGGCGACAGCTGCCAGGAGCCGGCGCTGGTGAGGTTGCCCCGGTCGGCCTGCAAGGTCAGCAGTTGGATGCTTTCGCCGGTCACGGCCAGCGCCGTGAGCTTGCGCTTGGCCACGGCCGGTGCGGACGCCGCTGCGGACGGCTTGTTGGCCGGCGCACTGGCCGACGTGCTGGCAGGGGTCTGGGCGCTTGCCAGCAGGGGCAAGGCAAGCAACAGGGCAAAGAGCACTCTCATGTCTGGCGGTCGAGAACTTCGGGGTTGAGCGCGGTGAGCGGCGGGCGGCCGCTCACCAGGGCCAGCAGGTTGTCCACGGCCAAGGCCGCCATGGCGGTGCGGGTCTTGATCGTGGCGCTGGCGATGTGCGGCGTGAGCACGGTGTTGGGCAGGGTCAGCAGCGCGGGGTTGACCTGGGGCTCGCCCTCGAAGACATCGAGCGCTGCCGCACCCGGGCGGCCCGCCTGCAGCGCGGCCACCAGGGCGTTTTCGTCCACGATGCCGCCGCGCGCCACATTGGTCAGCGTGGCGGTGGGCTTCATCAACGCGAGTTGCCGCGCGCCCACGATGTGGTGGACGGCCGGCGCATAGGGCAGCACCAGGACGAGGTGATCGGCCTGCGCAAAGAGCTCATCCTGCGAGACATAGCGCGCACCCACGGCAGCCTCGATCGCGGCATCGAGGCGGCTGCGGTTGTGATAGATCACGGGCATGCCGAAGCCATGGTGGCCGCGCCGCGCAATTGCCTGTCCGATGCGGCCCATGCCCAGGATGCCAAGCGTGGCGCCGTGCACATCGGCGCCGGCCAGCAAGTCCCAGCTCCAGCGCTGCCAGCGCCCGTCGCGCAACATGCGCTCGCCCTCGGACATGCGGCGCGCAGCAGCCATCATCAGCGCAAAGCCAAAGTCAGCGGTGCTCTCGGTCAGGACGTCGGGCGTGTTGGTGACGACCACGCCGCGTGCCGTGCAGGCGGGCACGTCAATGTGGTTGAAGCCCACTGACACCGTGCTCACGAAGCGCAGCTCGGGGCAGGCCTCCAGCAGCTCGGCATCGATGCGCTCGGAGCCCGTGATCATGCAGGCGAGCTTGCCCTGCAGGCGCTGCAACAGCTCGGATCGGGGCAGCACGATGTCGGGCTCGTTCAGGTCCACGTCGAACAGAGCATGCAGCCGCGCGAGTTCAGCAGCCGGGGCTTGGCGCGCGACGAGGACGGCAGGGCGCTGGCTCACGCTTCAGTCCTCCAGGAAGCGTGTGAACTCGGCCACCGGCGCGCGTTCGGAGACGAGGCTGTTCTCCACCGCCGCCGGGTCGGCCCAGCCCAGCGACATGCCGCACACCAGCATCTGCTCGGGTGCCAGCTGAAGTTCTTCAGCGATCAGCGCGTGGAACTGGGTGAACGCCGCCTGCGGGCAGGTGTGCAGGCCCCGGGCACGAGCGGCCGTCATGATGTTTTGCAGGAACATGCCGTAGTCGAGCCAGGAGCCTTGCTGCATCACGCGGTCGATGGTGAAGATCAGGCCCACCGGCGCGTCGAAGAAGCCAAAGTTGCGCGCATGCTGGGCCTGCATGCGGGCCTTGTCGGTCTTGCCGATGCCGAGCAGCCCGTACAGATCCCAGCCCACCTTGCGCCGCCGGTCGATATAGGGGCTGCGCCACTCCAGCGGGTAGTAGGCGTACTCCTCGCGGTGGGCGGCGTTCTGGTCGGGGTCCAGGTAGGCGGCTGTCACGCGCGCGGTGAAGCGCTTCAAGGCGGCGCCGGTGAGCGCGTGAACCTGCCAGGGCTGGGTGTTGGTGCCCGATGGCGCCCGGCTCGCCACGGCGAGGATCTCTTCGAGCATCGACCGAGGTACGGCGCGCGGCAGAAAGGCGCGCATGGAATGGCGGGTCAGCAGCGCGGCGTCAACGGCCGCGGCTTGTTCAGGGGTGGGGAGGTCGAAAGCGTTCACACACGAAGTCCTTGCAGGGCGGACCGGCAGGCGGCGCGCGCCATGGGCGGCGCATCGATGAGTGCATTCTTTCACGGAGCCCTGGGCCCTTTGGAGGACAAAGGCCGTGGCCATGGCTTGCGTCGCCGGTGGGCTCGGTCGCAAACTGACATACACGCACAGTCAGGCGCAGCCCGCGCATTCAAGGAGCAGTACGACATGAATCGCAAACCCTGGGCCACACTCGCCCTCAGCCTCGCAACCTGCCTGTTGACAAGCGCCGCACTGGCGCAGAACGCCACCCGCGACGACGCCACCGCCATGGTCAAGAAAGGCGTGGCCTTCATCAAGGCCAATGGCGTGGAGAAGGCCTACGCCGAGATCACCGCCAAGAGTCCGCAGTTCGTCAAGGCCGACCTCTACCTGGTCGTCTACGGCATGGACGGCAAATGCCTGGCCCATGGCGCCAACGAGAAGCAGGTCGGCAAGGACCTGATCGATCTCAAGGACGTGGACGGCAAGGCCTTTGTGCGCGAGCGCGTCGAGCTGGGCAAGAGCAAACCCGCCGGCTTCTGGCAGGACTACAAGTTCACCAACCCGAC
>CALMQC010000177.1 GCA_937871895.1 uncultured Roseateles sp.
GATGACGAACTGAGACCTGTACTCGACGAAGCGGGCCTGGAAGACCCGCTTGTCATGCGTGACGACGCGGACCCGCTTTCCCGGTGTGAACCTCGTGTGACAGTGGCCCACGGCAGCCTCCTGCTACCTCTTGGAGGCTCGGCGGCCACCAGCGCCACCGCCCTCCCGGCGCGGGGCGTCGGCGGCGGCCTGCCAGTTGAGGCCAAAGCGCGCCAGCGCCACGTCCGCCCCGCCGGGGGCGATGAAGCTCACGCCAAAGGGCAGGCCTTCCGGCGTGAAGCCGGCCGGCAGCGACAGCGCGCACCAGCCCAGCAGGTTGACGAAGTTGGTGTAGTGCCCGAGGCGCGCGTTGACGCGCAGCGGGTCGGCGTCCAGCTCGGCAAAGCGCGGGTGGCGCGGCGCGGTGGGCACCATCAGCACATCGACCTTGCGCCACAGGCTGCGCAGCTCGCGCTGGGCTTCGCGCAGCCGGTACTGGCCGCGGAAGGCGTCGGTGGCGGTCTGCCCGCGTGCTGACTCGATGACCTGGCGCACGGTCGGGTCCAGCGCCTCGGGCTGGCTGTCCAGCAGCTCCTGCACCACGGCATGGCGCTCGGCCACCCAGGGGCCGTTGTAGAGCAGGTCGGCCACCGCGTGCAGTGGGTCGAAGTCCAGGGGCACGACCTCGTGGCCCAAGGCCCGCAAGAGGCGCAGGCTCTCGTCCCAGGCGTCGCCGTAGCCGGCTTCATCCAAAGCGGGGGCCAGCGGCACGCCCACGCGCAGCTTGGCCGGCCAGGTCCCGGGCCCGGGCTCGAAGTGGCTGAAGGCGTCGGCCGGGTCGGGGCCTTCCATCACGCTCAGCACGGTGGCGGCGTCGTCGAGCGTGAGCGCAAAGATCGACACGCAGTCCAGGCTGCGGCAGGCCGGCACCACACCCGAGGTGCCCACCCGGCCCGGCGTGGGCTTGAGCCCCACCAGGTTGTTGAAGCCCGCCGGCACGCGGCCCGAGCCGGCGGTGTCGGTGCCCAGCGAGAAGGCCACCTCGCCGCGCGCCACCACCACGGCCGAGCCCGAGCTGGAGCCACCGCTGACGCGCTCCGCATCAAAGCAGGAGGCCGGCCGCCCATAGGGCGAGCGCGCGCCGACGAGGCCGGTGGCGAACTGGTCGAGATTGGTCTTGCCCAGGCAGACGGCGCCGGCGCTCAGCAGACGCTGCACCGCGTGGGCGTTGCGCCCGGCCGTGTAGGCGTAGGCGGGGCAGGCGGCCGTGGTGGGCATGCCTTCGACGTCGATGTTGTCCTTGACCGCAAAGGGCACGCCAAAGAGCGGCGCCTCGTTCAGCAGCGAGGCGCGGCTGCTGGCAGCGGCCAGGCGTGCTTCGAGGGCCTGGATCTGCTGCTCCAGTTGGGCGCTGCTGACGCGGTGGATCCAGTCTGGCGCCGCCGCCTGCGCCGCCAGCCGCTGCGCACGCGCTTCCAGCAGCGCACGCGGCTGCGCGCCTGCCAGGTAGGCACGTTGCCAGTCGGAGAGGGTGAGAAGGCTTTGCTCGTTCATGGTGCACACACTGGTATACCAGTCGGAATGCAGCAGCATCCGTGCCAGCTTCCTGAAAGCTCTGGTTCACGGCGTCGGCATGGGCGCGGGCATCCGCCCGGGCGGGCATGCGCCAGCGTTGGTGTTGCTCCAGCGGTGGTGCTGCCAGGGGGGGCGGGCGCGGCTGGCGGGGTCTTGGTGGCGAGGCGGCGCTTCGGCAGCGCGCGCGGGATTGGCTGCCTGCACCGGCCGGGCGCACGCCTCAATCTGGGGCGCCGGCGCGCCAAGCCTGGGCGTCGCTCAAAGCAAAACGCCCGTCACGAGGACGGGCGTCTTGGGGTGCGCGGGGCTGGGCGATCAGTGCCGGGCCACGCCCTGGGGCTGGTCGCCCTCCACCTTGCGCGGGAAGGGCGCGATCATGGCGCCCAAGATGGACGGGATCGCCGCGAACATCACGATGATGAAGTAGGTCTTGTAGCCAAAGTGGTCGGCCAGCGGGCCCGAGATCATCTGCGTCGGCACCAGGGTCAGGTTCATGATCGAGTTGGCAAACGCGTAGTGCGTCATGTGGAAACGCCCCGGCGAGATCTGCTGCATCATGTACAGCATGTTGGCCACGAAGCCGAAGCTGTAGCCGAACTTCTCGATGGTCACCAGCGTGGCGATGGTGGTGAACGAGAGCTGATGCCCCGGGCCCGCCAACTGCGACAGCACCACGAAGCAGACGTGCGGGATGTTCAGGCACAGGGCCATGAAGATCATGGTGCGGCGGTTGAGCCCGAACTTGGCCAGGAAGGCGCCGCCCAGCAAACCCGCCGCGAGGCTGACGACGGTCGCGATGGTGCCGTCGATCATGCCCTTGTCCTTGAGCGACAGGCCCACGCCGCCGCTTTCTGGCGAGGCCTGCAGGAACAGCGGGCCCTCGATCAGCAGCAGGCCCTCCGAGCTGCGGTACAGGAAGACGAAGAGCAGCATGCCCCAGATGCTGTCCTTCTTGAAGAAGTCGATCACGGCTTCCCAGAAGGTGCCGAAGGCGGCCTTGATGCTCTCGGGGCGGTCACCAATCGAGCCCGTGGGCAGCATGAACCAGTGGTAGACGGCCAGCAAGGCCAGCGTGGCCGCTGAGACGCCCATCGCCCAGCTCCAGGCCGCTGTGGTGGAGAGGTGGAAGTCCTCCTTCAGCGTGCCGGCGATGTAGACGATCAGTGCCGTGCCAAAGAGCCGTCCCACGCTCCAGAACACGCCCTGCACGCCGATGTACTTGGCCTGACCCTTCTCGTCGAGTGAGGTGATGTAGACGCCGTCCACGCAGATGTCCTGCGTGGCCGACGCAAAGGCCATCACCCAGAGCACGGCGATGGTGATCTGGAAGTAGTTGGGCAGCGGCAGCGCCACCGCGATGGCGCAGCACAGCAGGGCCATCACCACTTCCATCAAGAGGACGAAGAACTTCTTCGTCTTGAACATGTCGAGGAAGGCGGCCCAGAAGGGCTTGAGCGACCAGGCGATGCCGATGCTGGCGGTGGCCAGGGTGATTTCGCCGTCGCTGTGGCCCAGGTCCTTGAACATCGTGCCGGCAACCCAGATCACGAGCGCAAACGGGATGCCCTCGGCCAGGTAGGACGATGGGACCCAGGACAAGGGGTTCCGGACTTTCGTTGCAGTGGTGCTCATGCTGGACCGTCGGCGAGAGTGGCGGGGCTGCGGCGGCCGGGCAGGCCTTGGCGCGCGGCGGATGCTACTGGCGCCCCTGCTCGGTGCGTCTCAGGCAAACACTGGGTAAGGCCGTGAAACTGAGCCCCCGCCCCCGGGATGGAGGCCTGACGGATTGCAAAAATCCGGGAGCCAGGCCGCCCTGGGATCGTGAGCATGGCCGCTCCTCAACTGTGTTTGGAGCGCCCGGCATGTCCGCAGCGGGAATTGATTCGATCCATGGACTGAATGTGGCCGTGCATGTGGCCGCCGGGCTGTTGGCCTTGGGGCTTGGGGCTGTGGCAACTATTGGCCCGCAAGGGCGATGCTGCCCACCGTCGGCGTGGCGTCTGGGCCTGGCGGGTGGCCGTGCCGTGTGTGGCGAGCGCCCTGCTCGGGGCCTTGGTCTTTCGGCCATCGCCTGACCTGGTCGCGGTGTCCCTGCTGGTGGGTTACCACCTGTATGGCGGGCGGCGCTGCTTGCCGCTGGCGCGCAACGGCCGGGCTTGGGCGGACTGGGGTGTGGCGGCGCTGCTCTTGCTGGTGGCACTCGGCCTTGTGCTGGCGCCGGGCCTTGGGTGGGGCTTGCATTGGGAACCGGTGCGGGCACGCGCCGTGGCCGCGTCGATGGCCTTGATCGGCGTCTACGACCTGGTGCGCATCGCCTTCCCGCCCGCGTGGCGGCGCTTCCTGAACCCGGCCGAGCATGCCTGGCGGCTGTGCTCGATGGTCGGCGCGATGGCCGGCGTGCTGGCGGCGCAGCGCCTGCCCGGGCCGGTGGCGGCTCAGGTGTCGCTCAGCGTGTCGGGGGCGTTCGGGCTCTGGGCCTGCATCGCGGCCTGGCAAGCTGCACGGAAGGCGCTGGGCGTGCAGCCCTCGCAGGCCTTGAAGGCGCGGTTGAACACCGACAGCGCGTTGTAGCCCGCGTCCATGGCGAGTTGCAGCAGTGGCGTGTCGGCCTGGGCAGGGTCCGCCAGCGCCAGCTTGATGGCCTCGATGCGCAGGCCGTTCAAGTAGCTGCTGAAGTGGCCGTGGCCCTCGCCGAGGTGGATCAGCCGGCGCACGCGGTGTTCCGGCAAGGCCAGGCGCTGCGCGAGGCGCGACAGCGTGAGCTGTGGGTCGCGGAAGGCGGCCTCGTCCTGCATCAGCTGGCGCAGCCGCTGCAGTTGCTGCTGCTCTTGCGCATCCAGCGGCGCGGGGCTTGGGCTTGCGATCGGGGCACTGGGCTCGTGAAGCGGCTCGGGCCAGCGCCGCCCAGCCAGCGCAAAGCACAGCAGCAGCGTCCCACCCGCCGCGATTTGGTTGCGCCAGGCGCCGCCACCCAGCGCAGCCGCCTGCGTGACGCCCAAGGCCAAGGCACTGCCCCCGCCCAGGAACCAGGCCCGCGCCAGGCGCCGCCGGGCAATGAGATCGTCCCGCGCCTGCCAGGCCACGCGGGCCGGGGCTTCGGCAAAGAGCAGCAAGGCCAGCGCATCAAAGCCTGGCGGCCATGCGGCGCCCAGCCCGAGAGAGAGCGTCGCAAGTGCCAGGTCCTGCCACAGCGGCCGTTGCGCCGCGTCGAAGCCGGCCCGCACCGCGCGGTTCACGGCCAGCGGGCCCAGCCAGGCCAGCGGCAGCAGCGCGGCCCAGGCCGGCACGGCCATCAGCAGGAAGAACACAGCCCCGGCAAGCAAGCCGGTGCAGAGCGCCCCGGCCTGCGCAGGCCGCTGCTGCCACAGCGCGGCGGCCGTCAGTCCGAGGGCCGTGGCTGCCGCCAGGGCCAGCATGCTCAAGCCGTGCGCTGCGCCGCCACGGCCTCAGCCAGCGCGAGGTATTCGCTGACTGGCACTTCCTCGGCGCGGCGTTGCAGGTCGAAGTGGCCCTTGAAGTGCCGCTCCTGCAGCCAGTGGCCGAGCGTGTGGCGCAGCAGCTTGCGGCGCTGCGAGAAGGCGCTGGTGACGAGTTCGCCCAGCAGGGCCTGATTGACGGCGGCCGGCGTGGCCAGGGGCCGCATGCGCACGATGGCCGAGTCCACCCGGGGTGGTGGGTCGAAGCACTCGGGCGGCACATCGAGCACCGACTCGATGTCGTAGCGCCACTGCAGCATCACCGAGAGGCGCCCATAGTCCTTGCTGCCCGGCGCGGCGGCCATGCGGTCCACCACTTCCTTTTGCAGCATGAAGTGCTGGTCCACCACCACGTCCACCGCATCGAGCAGGTGAAAGAGGATGGGCGTGGAGATGTTGTAGGGCAGGTTGCCGACGACGCGCAACCGCGCGCCCTTGGCCTGGCTCAGTGCGCGGAAGTCCACCTTCAGCACGTCGGACTCGATGACCTCGACGTCGCCCCGCGCCCGCAGCCGCGCTGCGAGGTCACGGTCCAGCTCGATCACCGTCAGCGGCTTGTGCCGCGCCAGCAGCGGCAGCGTCATCGCCCCCAGCCCCGGCCCGATCTCGACCACGGTTTCGCCCGGCTGCGGGTCGATGCAATCAATGATCGCGTCGATCACCGCGCCATCGGTCAGGAAGTGCTGACCGAAGCGCTTGCGGGGGATGTGGGTGCGCATGGTGGGCGGGGTCTCACGCCCGCCGGCTGGCAGGCCGGCGGGCCTTCGGCAGGCGTCGAACAGCGCGCAGGCGCTGTTCTCGGCCCTGCCTCAGTCCAGCCATTCCCGGACTTCGACGAAGGCCTTGGCGCGCAACTCGGCGACCCAGTCCTTGTAGGCCTCATCGAACTTCTGCTCGCGCAGCGCGCTGCGGGCCTGATCGCGCAGTTGCTTCATCTCGATGTCCACGGTGCGGCGCTCCAGCACCTGGATCAGGTGCAGGCCGAAGCGCGTCTGCACGGGGCCCGAGACGCCATTGATGGGCAGCGCGTTCATCGCTTCCTCGAACTCGGGCACGAAGCCACCGGCCCCGACCCAGCCCAGGTCGCCGCCCT
>CALMQC010000178.1 GCA_937871895.1 uncultured Roseateles sp.
GCGCTGGACCAGCACACGGCCACGATGAAGGACCCGAGGTTCTGGGAGGCTTACCTCGACATGATGGTCGAGAACCGCTTCAACGCCTTCACGCTCTGGACCATGCACCCCTTCACGTACATGGTGCGCCCAACGAACTTCCCCGAGGCCAGCAAGTGGACGGACGCGGAGTTTGCGCAGTGGCAGCAGCTGTACCGCAGCATCTTCCGCATGGCCAAGGAGCGCGGCCTGGACACCTATGTGGTGTTCTGGAGCATCTTCGTCAGCGAGGCGTTCCAGAAGGTGCACAAGCCCGGCGCCAAGAACTTCTACCCGCACTACTACGTCGAGGGTGACACCAGCGACGTGACCCGCCGCTACCTGCGCGAGAGCGTCACGCAGATGCTGCTGGAGTACCCAGACCTCGACGGCATCGGTGTCTCGCACGGCGAGGGCATGGCGGGCATGACGCCGCTGCAGCGCCAGCAGTTTGTGGACGAGGTCTACATCGCCGGCGCGCTGGAGGCCAACAAGACCCGGCCGGTGAAGCTGATCCACCGCGTGCCCTTCTCCTCAGGCCTCGGCTCTGACCCCGGCGTGAGCACGAGCGTGGAGAGCCTGACGCGCGCCGCGATGGAGAAGCTCGGCAACCAGTTCTCTGGGCCCATCTGGGTGGAGATGAAGTTCAACTGGTCGCACGGTCACTCGACCCCGAAGCTCGTCAAGGTCCATGGCGGCCAACTCGGCGACACCTACTTCAAGCCCACGCCCACCAACTACCGCGTGGTCTGGCAGGTGCGCAACGAGGACTTCTTTGCGCTGCGCTGGGGCGACCCGGCCTTCATCCGCGAGCACATCGCCTTGAACGGGCAGGCCGACCATGCGGGCGGCTACTTCGTCGGCTCGGAGACCTACATCCCGGCGCTGGACTACTTCACCGCGCCCGACCAAACCGTGCCCTGGCGCTGGGCCTTTGAGCGGCAGTGGCTGTTCTACAAGCTGTGGGGCCGGCTGCTGTATGACCCGGCGACGCCCGATGCCGTCTTCGCCGCCGAGTTCACGCGCCGCTACGGCTCGGCAGGTGCTCAACTCTTCAAGGCCTACGCCTTGGTCAGTGAAACGCCGCTGCAACTGGCGCGGCTCTATGACTCGCGCTGGGACTTCACGCTCTATGCCGAAGGCCTGCTGGCCTTGCAGGGCGAGACCACCAAATACATCGGCGTGGACGCGCTGATCGAGCACCCGCCGCTGGACCCCGCCTATGTGTCGATCAAGGACTTCGTGAAGGCGCAGCAGGCAGGCCAGAGCTTCGCCAGCAGCCAGATCACGCCACTGGCCGTGGCGAACCGGCTGCACGCCCGCGCCAACGAGGCCTTGGCGCTGATCAAGGGCATCGACGCCCGCAAGGCGCCCGATGACGGCTTGCGCCAGGAGCTGGGCGACGTGGCAATCTGGGCGCACCTGGCGCTGCACCTGGAAGCCAAGATACGCGGTGCCATCGAGTTGCAGCGCTTGCGCACGGTGGGCGTTGAGGCACACCGGCAAGAGGCGCTCCAGCACCTCACCGTGGCCCTCGCGCAGTGGGACGAAGTGATCCGCCTCTCGCGCCCGCTCTACCAAGACATGCGCCTCACGCACTACAACCACAACGCCTTCGAGGCCAACCCCAACAACCGCTTCCACTGGGCGCTGATCCGCGACGAGGTGGCCCTGGACCTCGAAGTCGCCCGCAACGCCAAGACGCCTTGACCATGAAACGCTTGCTTCTGCTTCTCGCCAGCCTGCTGTTCGTGGGCATGGCCCACGCCCGCCTGCAGTCTGGCGAAGTCCACGTCTGGGACACCCAGGAGATCAGCTTCGAGGCCTCGCGTGACTACGCCAACCCGTATGTCGATGTCACCGTCTGGATCGAGCTCAGCGGCCCGGACTTCAAGCGCAAGGTCTATGGGTTCTGGGACGGCGGCCGGACCTTCAAGGTGCGCTTCGTCGCCACCGCGCCGGGCGAATGGCGCTGGAAGGTCGCCGCCACGCCGGCGGACGACGCGGGGCTGAACGGCGGCGCTGGTGCGCTGCGTGCGGTGGCCTGGTCTGCCGAAGAGATCGCCGAGAACCCGAACCGCCGCGGCTTCGTGCGCGCCAGCCCCAACGGGCACGCGCTCGTCTATGCCGATGGCTCGCCCTTCTTCCTGCTCGGCGACACCTGGCTCGCGGCCTCGACCTGGCGGCTGCCCTACCGAGGCGCGGCCGCAAGGCCTGACTACGTGCCCGGGCCCGGCATCTCCTTCGAGGAAGCGGTGGCCTGGCGCAAGCGCCAGGGCTTCAACTCGGTGTCCTTCATCGCCGCTTTCCCGAACTGGGCGGCCGACGCGCACGGCGCCACACACGCCAACAAGGACGGCGTCTTCCTGCGCAATGCCTGGGAGAAGTTCGGCGTCTGGGCGCCCAACGCCAAGATCTCAACCCCCGACGGCGCCACCACCACCGCCAAGGACATGCACGACGAGCAGGGCCACCGCCCCTTCGAGGTGTTCCCCGACCGCGAGGGCCTCGCCAACTTCGACCGCATCGACCCGCGCTACTTCGCCAGCCTCGACCGCAAGATGCGGCACCTGGCCGACCAGGGCTTCGTCCCCTTCCTGGAAACCATCCGCCGCGACAACGCGCCATCCTGGAAGCGCTACTTCGACTTCAACACCTCCTACGCGCGCTTCGTGCACTACTTGGTCGCGCGCTACGGCGCCTACAACCTCGTGTTCAGCGGCATCCACCTGGACTGGATCCCCAAGGACTTCAGCCTCACGGCCGACGAGTTCAACGCCGCGCTCACGAATCACCACCGCACTTATGGCGGCCTGCCCTTCGGCCAGCCCTACACGACGCTGATCGACAGCTCCACCTA
>CALMQC010000179.1 GCA_937871895.1 uncultured Roseateles sp.
GCGGGCGGCGCCAACCTCATCTGCTTCACCACCGGCCGCGGCTCCACCTACGGCTGCAAGCCCACGCCCTCACTCAAGATCGCCACCCACACGGCCATCTTCCAGCGCATGTCGCTCGACATGGACTTCAACGCCGGGGGCATCGTTGACGGTGACTGCAGCGTGGCCGAGGCCGGGCAAAAGCTCTTCGAACTGATGCTCGCCACCGCCAGCGGCCGCGCCACGCTGAGCGAAACCAACGACCTCGGGCATAACGAGTTTGTGCCGTGGCAGTTGGGTGCGGTGATGTAGGGCTCCGTCGCCCTCAGTACAGCCTTCAGTACAAGGTCTTTCGGTAGGCCTCTTCCAGGCCCTCATCCAGCTTGCGCATCTCGTCCTCGGGCGGTGCACCGGTGGTCTCGTCGAGGATGATCTTGACGAGCGATGGCATCTCGCGCCGGTTCTGCTGAGCGGCCGGGTCCCACAGCCGCGAGCGGCGGAAGGCCTTGGCGCAGTGCATGAACACCTCCTGCACCGTGACGACGATGCCGAGCTTGGGCACCCGGTCCTGCACGGCCATGGTCTGCAGCAGCGCCGGGTCGGTGACGAGACGCGCCTGGCCGTTGACGCGCAGCGTGTCCTCAAAGCCCGGCACCACGAAGAGCAGGCCGACGTTGGGGTTGGACAGGATGTTGACCAGCGTGTCCAGCCGGTTGTTGCCCGGTCGGTCGGGGATGGCGAGCGTGCGGTCGTCCAGCACCCTCACGAAGCCGACCGGGTCACCGCGCGGGCTCACGTCGGCGCGGCCATCGCGGTTCTGCGTGCCGATGCACAGGAAGGGCGAACGCGCGATGAACTCGCGGGCGTGCGAGCTGAGGTGGGGCAGGCACTTCTTGACGGCCAGGTCGTGCGTGGCCTCGAAGTGCGTGCGCAGCGTGGATTCGTCGGTGATGAGGTGGGCGGGGTCGAAGTGCATGGGGTTCAGTGTTGGTGTGCGCTGGGCAAGCCGCGCCTCAGTTGAATGGCCTCGGCCACGTGGGCGGGGCCGATGGTGTCGGTGCCGGCGAGGTCAGCCACCGTCCGCGCTACGCGCAGCACGCGGTGAAAGCTGCGGGCCGACCAGCCGAGCTTTTCGGCGGTGCGGGTTAGCAGGGCCTGCGCCGGGGCGTCGAGGGCGGCGTGTTCAGACAGCTCCTGCGCGGCGAGCAAGGCATTGGGCTTGCCTTGCCGGGCGACAGCTCGCGATCGGGCGGCCGCGACGCGCTCGGCCACCTGGGCCGAGCCTTCACCGGGTGCCAAGGCCTGCAGCTCGGCGGGCGGGATGACGGGCACCTCGATCAACAAATCGAGCCGGTCCAGCAGCGGGCCGCTGAGCTTGCCCTGGTAGCGGCTGACTTGGTCGGGCGTGCAGCGGCAGGCTTTGAGCGGGTTGCCGAGGTGGCCGCAAGGGCAGGGGTTCATCGCGGCCACGAGCTGGAAGCGCGCGGGGAACTCAGCCTGCCGTGCGGCGCGGCTGATGAGGATGCGGCCGGTCTCCAAGGGCTCGCGCAGGGCCTCTAAAGCGGTGCGGGGGAACTCGGGCAGTTCATCAAGAAACAGCACGCCGTGCTGCGCCAGCGAGATCTCGCCGGGGCGCGGGGGCGAGCCGCCGCCGACGAGGGCGATGCTGCTGGCGGTGTGGTGGGGCGACCTAAAAGGCCGCTCGCCCCAGCGCTCGGGCGAGAAGGCGCCGATGAGGCTTTGCACCGCAGCGGTGGCGATGGCTTCGTCATCCTGCAGCGGCGGCAGCAGCCCCGGCAGTCGCTGCGCGAGCATGGACTTGCCCGTGCCCGGCGGGCCGACCATCAAGAGCGAATGGCCGCCGGCTGCGGCAATCTCCAGCGCGCGCTTGGGCGCTTGCTGGCCTTTGATGTCGGCGAGGTCGGGCCCGCGCGGCGGCGTACTGCGTGAGGGGCAGACGGCGCGGGCGAGGCCTTGCTCGCTGTTCGGCTGCAGGGCCGCGACGACATCGAGCAAATGCTTGGCCGCGCGCACGTCGAGGCCCTCGACCAAGGCGGCCTCGGCGGCGCTGGCTTCGGGCAGCAGCAGCGGGCGGGGCGAGTCCTCACGGCGCAGCGCGAGCGCCATGGCGAGGGCACCGCGCACGGGCCGCAGTTCACCTGCCAGCGAGAGCTCGCCTGCACATTCATAGCGCGCCAGCTGCGCGACATCGATCTGGCCATTGGCGGCGAGCACGCCGAGGGCAATGGGCAAGTCAAAGCGTCCGCCCTCCTTGGGCAGGTCGGCCGGCGCCAGGTTGACGGTGATGCGCTGGTTGTGTGGGAAGCCGAGGCCGCTGTTCTGCAGCGCGGCGCGCACGCGCTCGCGCGCCTCCTTGACCTCGGTGTCGGCCAGGCCCACGACGGTGAAGCTCGGCAGGCCATTGGCCAGGTGGACCTCGACGGTGACGGGCGCGGCGGCGAGGCCGTCCAGCGCGCGGCTGTGGACGATGGCGAGGGACATCAGTAGGTCGGGTAAGTCGAGAGTTGGGTGGCCAGCACGAAGCGCGTCCACTCGCGCAGGTGGGCCATGGCGCCAGCACAGTAGGCATTGGGCGTGGCGGGCAGCGGGCAGTTGGTGAGGCCCGGGTGCTGCACGCGGTTGAGCGTGCTGACGCCAAGGAAGGTGTCGCTGCGCGCGACGAGTGTGCTGAAGGCATGCCCCAGGCCCTCGGGCCGCCGCATGATCACGCCCTTGCGCGCGAACATCAGGCCGGTGGGTTGGCCCAGTGTTGTGGGCTCCATCTGGCCGGTGATGGGGCTGAGGGCGGCGGTGGTGAGCTGCACGTCGAACTGCAGGAACTGCCACGGGATCAGGCGCGCCAGTGCCAGCTGCTCTTCGTACTGCTTGGAGGCGGCATAGACCGAAACCTGGCCGGGCGCGGGGGTGCCGAACACGACCTGCTCGAACGGCCCTTGCGACGAGCGCGCGACGCAGACTCGCCCCTCGGCGCGGAGCTGGTAACCCGCCGGCACGATGGCCGTGGCGCCACTGGCCCGGTGGAGCCAGACCTGGAAGCGCTCGTTGGCCAGCAAGGCCGGGTCTTCACGTGAGATGTTGAGCAGGTGCTGCACACGCGGCCAGTCGTCGGCGCCGCGCATCAGCTCGGCCAGGCTGCGGGTGCCGGTGTCCACAAAGTCGAGGTCGCCACAGCGCAGGCTGCGGTTGGCCGCCAGTGCGGCCGAGACGGCGTTGAAGTCCTGCAGGGTGTAGTGCGTCCGGGCGGGGGTGACGACCTGGTCCACCGGCTCGGTGGAGGCCAGCAGCAGGCGCACGTTCTCGCTGGGCCAGCCCCAGCTGGCCGGTGCGGCGCCCGCCTTGAGGCCCCCGGCCACCACGCCGATGACGGCGCCCGTCGCGTCGATGATGGGCCCGCCCGACATGCCCGGCTGCAGCGCGACGTTGAAGCGCAGCACCTCGCGGTCGGTGGCGATGCGGCTGCGGTTGCGCTCCAGCTCGGTGGCCGCCTCGGGCGGCAGGATGTCGCGCAGGCGCCGCGCGCCGACGGCAAAGCGCACCTCGATGTCGCTGGCGGAGGGCATGTTCAGCGCATAGCCCAGGCCGGCAAAGACGCTCTCGGGGTCAGGCGCCGTGGCGGCCATGCGCAGCGGGCGGGCGGCGGCGGGCGCCGTCGCCACTTCCAGCAGGGCCAGGTCACCGGCCGCGTGCACGCGCACGATGCGGGCGGGGCGCAGCTTGTCTTTCTCGGCGCCTTCAAAGCTCACCACCACCTGGCGGCAGCCCCCAACCGCGTGGTGCGCGGTGACGATGCGCTCACCGCGCTCCAGCACAAAGCCGCTGGCGGCACGGTCGCCGTCGGGGCAGTCGGTGGCGCGCACCTTGACGAGGCTGGCCAGGGTCTGGCGGCGCAGCTCGTAGCTGGGCGCGGCGGCCTGGGCGCTGAGCGTCACGGCCATGAGGCCGAGTGCCGCGCCCAGGCGCTGCAAGCGCCTCATGCGGCGCACAGGTAGAACGGTGCCACGCGCAAGGCGGCCTCGCGCTCGGGCGCGGGCAGGGCCTGAATGCCCGCTGCCGCGCGCCGGGCAGCCTCGCTGCCCGTGCCGAGGTGGATCAGCAGGTCGCCGGCACTCGCATGCTCGGCCTGCAGACGGCGCAGCTCAGCGCAGAAGCCCGGCGCCTCGGCGGCATAGAGCAGTGTGGCGCCCGGGCCGCTGGCCTTGCCGGCCTCGGCCGTGGCCTTGACGCCATCGGGCAGCAGGCCAAAGCGCAGGAACTTGAGCAGTTGGCGCTGCTCGGCAGGGTCGGTCACGCCGACTTCGGCGATTTGGCGCTTGAGCTCGGCCACGTCGGGTGACAGCCAGTGGTGGGAGCGCAGATGCAAGCCAGCCAGCAAGGCCAGCGTGGCCGCGAAACCAAACCCCGCCATGCGCCGTGCGCCACCGGCGCCCAGGCCCAGCGGCAGCTTCTCTGACAGGCCAAAGAGCCCCGCCAGCAGGGCCGTCAGCGCCCCCACCACGGAGCCGACCACCGGCGAGGCCGAGAGCCCCACCAGGAGGCCCAGCAAAGCGCCGAGGGCGGCGCCGGCCAGCACGTCCAGCAGCGGGTGCGCGGCCGCCGGCGGCGCGGGTGGGGGTGGCGGCGGGGTAGCGGTGTCTCCCATGGGGGCCGAGTCTAGCCAGCCTGTCGCTTTGGCGTCAGTGGGGCAAGCCGGAGCGCCGTTGATGGGCCAAAACGGGACGATCCCGGTGCAAGCGCACCAAATCAGTGTGCGCACCAAGCTGCGGCATGTCCTGAACTGGTGCGTTGCGCGGCATTCTTACCTTAGGGGCTGCCAGGACGCGAGACGGTGCAGGGGGCTGGCATGGAAGCTGCAAACCCTCGTCCATCGCTTTCCCGTTTCGCCCTCTTTCCTTTAGTCATCGGAGATTTAGATGAAGAAGACCCTGCTGGCCCTCCTGGCTGCCTCTGCTGCTTTCACCGCGCTGCCTGCCCTGGCTGACGAGGCCCCGGATCCTTTGTCGTTCAACCTGGGTGCCGTGACCGAGTACCGCTACCGCGGCATTGCCCAGAGCCGCCTGAAGCCCGCGCTGCAAGGTGGCGCTGACTACGCGGCCGCCAACGGCTTCTACATCGGCACCTGGGCCTCGACGATCAAGTGGGTCAAGGACGGTGGCGGTGACGGCAACCTCGAAGTGGACGTCTACGGCGGCTACAAGACCGAAGTCGCCTCGGGCGTGACGCTGGACGTCGGCCTGCTGCAGTACGTCTACCCCAGCAACAAGCTCAACCCCAGCGCCAACACGCTGGAGGTGTATGGCGCGGTGACCTTCGGCGTCGTGACGGCCAAGTACTCGCACAGCACCTCCAACCTGTTCGGCTTCGCTGACAGCAAGGGCAGCGGCTACCTCGACGTGTCGGCCACCTTTGATCTCGGCAACGGCCTGAGCCTGGCGCCGCACATCGGCCACCAGACCGTCAAGCACAACAGCGCGGTGTCCTACACCGACTATTCGCTCACCTTGGCCAAGGATTTCTCTGGCCTGGTGCTGAGTGGTGCCATCGTCGGCACCGATGCCAAGAAGGGCGCCTACGTGGGCGCTGGCAAGGACCTGGCCAAGACCACCTTCGTCGTCGGCCTCAAGAAGACCTTCTGATCGCCAGAGGAACAGTGACATGAAACTCATTACCGCCGTCATCAAGCCGTTCAAGCTCGACGAGGTGCGTGAGGCCCTCAGCGCCATTGGCGTGCAAGGCCTGACCGTCACCGAGGTCAAGGGCTTCGGCCGCCAAAAGGGCCACACCGAGCTGTACCGGGGGGCCGAATACGTTGTCGACTTCCTGCCCAAGGTCAAGATCGAAGCCGCCGTGGCGGACGACGTCGTCGACCGCGTGATCGAGGCCATCGAGTCCTCGGCCCGCACCGGCAAGATCGGCGACGGCAAGATTTTCGTGTCGCCGCTGGACCAGGTCGTCCGCATCCGTACCGGCGAGACCGGCAACGAAGCCCTCTGAGCAACGCACCCGCTGGAGAACCCAAGATGAAAAAACTACTCGCATGCCTTGCCCTGGCGGCGGCGGTGTTCGCACCGTCCGCGTGGGCTCAGGATGCCGCCAGCGCCGCTGCCTCGGCCGTGGCGGACGCGGCTTCGGCCGTGGCTGCAGCCGCTCCGGCTGCTGATGCAGCGTCGGCCCCGGCGCCGGTGCCCAACAAGGGCGACACCGCCTGGATGATGCTGTCCACCCTGCTCGTCATCCTGATGACGGTGCCTGGACTGGCCCTCTTCTACGGCGGCCTCGTGCGCAGCAAGAACATGCTGTCGGTGCTGATGCAGGTGATGGTCGGCTTCTCGCTGATCGTCGTGCTGTGGGTGCTGTATGGCTACAGCCTCGCGTTCACCGAGGGCAATGCCTTCATCGGTGGCACGGACCGCCTCTTCATGAAGGGCATCTGGGACAACGTCGCCGGCACCTTCTCGAACGCGGCCACCTTCAGCAAGGGCGTGGTCATTCCAGAGTTGGTGTTTGCCGCCTTCCAGGCCACCTTCGCCGGCATCACCGCCTGTCTGATCATCGGCGCCTTCGCCGAGCGCGTGAAGTTCTCGGCCGTGCTCGCCTTCCTGGCCCTGTGGTTCACCTTCAGCTACCTGCCCGTCGCGCACATGGTCTGGTTCTGGGCCGGCCCGGATGCCTACACCTCGGCTGAGGTGGTGGACAAGGTCAACAGCACTGCGGGCTACATCTGGCAGATGGGTGCGCTCGACTTCGCCGGCGGTACCGTTGTGCACATCAACGCCGCTGTCGCGGGCCTGGTGGGTGCCTACATGGTCGGCAAGCGCATCGGCTACGGCCGTGAAGCCTTCACCCCGCACAGCCTGACGCTGACCATGGTCGGTGCCTCGCTGCTGTGGGTGGGCTGGTTCGGCTTCAACGCCGGCTCCGCGCTGGAAGCCAACGGCTTCGCTGCCCTGGCCTTCATCAACACCTTCGCTGCCACGGCGGCTGCCGTGCTGGCCTGGTGTGCCGGTGAAGCCCTGCTCAAGGGCAAGGCCTCGATGCTGGGTGCAGCCTCGGGTGCTGTCGCTGGCCTGGTCGCCATCACGCCGGCGGCCGGCAACGTCGGTATCGGCGGCGGTCTGGTGATCGGCTTCGTGGCTGGCTTCGCTTGCCTGTGGGGCGTGTCCGGTCTGAAGAAGATGCTCGGCGCTGACGACTCGCTCGACGTGTTCGGCGTGCACGGCATCGGCGGCATCATCGGTGCCCTGCTGACCGGCGTGTTCAACAGCCCGGCCCTGGGTGGCCCGAGCGCTGTCGGTGACTGGGTCACCGCCGCGATGATCGCCCCGGATGCCTACTCCATCGGCACCCAGTTCCTGACACAGGCCAAGGCCGTCGGCATCACCATCGTGTGGTCGGGCATCGTCTCGGTCATCGCCTACAAGCTGGTGGACATGACCATCGGCCTGCGCGTGACGGAAGAAGAGGAGCGTGAGGGCCTCGACATCAGCTCGCACGGCGAGACGGCATATCACAAGTAAGACAAGTAAATCGATTGAAGGGTCGGCGCACACGACCCACCTCGAGCCTTCAAGCCGCCCCCATCGGGGGCGGCTTTTTACTTGTGCCGACGCTTTTTGGCTTTGCAGCGGGGCGCAAGGCGGCGTCGGGGCCTTGTGGTGGATGAT
>CALMQC010000180.1 GCA_937871895.1 uncultured Roseateles sp.
ACCTGAACGATGGCTACATCCGTCAACACGGCCGCACACCCGAGCAGCTGCAGTCGGTCATCCAGACCGGTCGCCGCTTCCTGATCGGGGCGCGCTACCGCTTCTGACGATCCCGCCTATCGCCCTCCAAGCTGGCGCTCACCCTGAACGCCAGCGGGAGGTTAGCGATCCCTCTGCCATCGGCCCTTCGGGGCCGATTTTGCTTGTTACGCCTGACTGGGTCCGGTGTCCTTTGGCCCGCCAGATCGCGTAGCGCCTCTTGGGCTACCAAGCCAGTGGGGCTTGGCATGCCGTGGCGCTTAACCAACGGATCTGGGCCACATCTCAATTGATTTGATACTCAAACCAATATGACAACGCTGCCCATATGGATAGCGCTATCCACCAGGGAAGAGCATCTATTTGTCACTCTCAAAGTGCTAACAATTTATCGATTCCCGCTAGACAGCGCTGCCAATTTCTGGTTTTGATTGGTACAAACCCGAAAGTCTCAGATCACGCCTTTCACTAGATTCACGTTCCATGTATGCCAAAGGCCCTCGGTCGCATATCGGTTTTGCCATGCCGATATTCGGGTTGGGGCACCCTTTGCGTATCTGTCGCTGACCGCCCCCCGGCAGCGCTTTTCACTCAGGCCATCAGGCCTGCATTCCACCCCGAGGAGACATATGAGTTCTGAGAAGTTTCAACGTTTGAACGCGAGTCAGCGCCGCTTCAAGCCTGTCGCTGTTGCCTGCCACCTGACGGCCGCTCTGTGTGCCGTCTCTTCGGCACAAGCTCAGGACAACACGCAGTCGCTCGACACCGTGGTCGTCACGGGTATCCGGAAGTCTCTGGACACCACGCTGAACCTGAAGCGCACTGCGACTGGCTTGGTCGACGGCATCGTCTCTGAAGACATCGGCAAGTTCCCTGACACCAACCTCGCCGAATCGATGCAGCGCATCGCTGGCGTGTCGATCGACCGCAACGCTTCGGGCGAAGGTCAGCAGGTCACCGTTCGCGGTGTTGGCCCCGCCTTCAACCTGGTGCTGCTGAACGGCCGCCAGATGCCCTCCGCAATGATCAGCCAAGGCAACGGTGGCGCCAACGGTACTCGTGCCTTTGACTTTGCCAATTTGGCTTCGGATGCCGTGTCGGCTCTCGAGGTCTACAAGACGGCTCGCTCTTCGTCGCCCACTGGTGGCATCGGCGCAACCATCAACATCAAGACTGCTCGTCCGCTCGACTCGAAGGAGCGCGTGGCCAGCATCGGTTTGAAGGCGAACTACGACGGCTCCAACAGCCGCGTGCCGGACCAGTTCAAGGGCAGCAGCGCGACGCCGGAAGTCTCTGGCATTTACAGCGACAGCTTCGCCGATCGCACCATCGGCATCTCCCTGAGCGCAAGCTATTCGAAGCGCGACTCCGGCTCCAACAAGGCCTACACCCAGAACGGCTGGCGCACCTTCGCGGCCAACTCCACCGATTGGGGTGCCGTGCCGGCCAAGCCTGCTACGGGCACGGACCCGATCACGAATCGTCCCACCGGCCTGTACTCGACCTCGGTCGATATGCGCTATGTGACGACTGGCCTGCAGCGTGAGCGCCTGAACGGCCAAGCTGTTCTGCAATTCGCGCCGAGCAAGGACCTGAAGTTCACCGTCGATTACACGATGTCGAACAACACGTTCAAGGCCAAAGAAGCCGAGATGTCGAGTTGGTTCAACTTCTCGTTCGGCCCGACGACCTTCACCACCGGCGGCCCGGTCGCCTCGCCTCTGGTCCAGACCGCGCTGTTCCCGAACAACGACCACGACCTGTCGCTGAACGCCATCATCTACGCTCAAAAGTCGAAGAACGGCTCGACCGGCTTCAACACCGAGTGGAAGGTCAGCAACGACCTCAAGGTTGATCTGGACGTCCACCACTCCACTGCCAAGACCTCGCCTGACAGCCCCTATGGCTCCTATGGCCTGATGGACTTGGGCATGTTCTCGCAAGGCACGGCTGTCGCTTACTACGACCAGAAACTGCCGATCTTCAACCTGGGCACCACCAAGTTCGAAGCTTCTCGCCTGCAACTGACCGGTTCGCAGTTCGTGAACAACCTGTCTGAGCAAACTGTTGATCAATGGCAGGCTAAAGCCACCTACAAGTTCGACGCTGAGAATAAGCTGCTCGCCGGCCTGGGCTTCACCAAGACGAAGGACCGTCGCGCCAGCCGCAACAACCAGCACGACGACTGGGGTGGTGTGGGCTCGCAAGGCCAGTACGCCAACGTGACCGTCAACTCGACGAGCCTCGGCGGCCTCTTCAGCCAGATCCCCGGCTCCTCGGACTCGCGTCTGCACCCGACTTTCTGGTTCGCTGATTTCGACAGCTTCCGCAACCAGTCCATCAAGGTCCTGACGACCACCGGCCACAACGGCAAGGTCTACAGCCAAGCTGAAGCCGAAGCCTACTTCCTGACGGACCCAGACTTCACGCGCGGCAACGACTGGCGGACCAACGAAAAGTCACAGGCAGCTTACGTCCAGTGGGATCACGCCTTCGACACCGAGCTGCCAATGAACGTGTCGCTGGGCCTTCGCTATGAGTCCACCAAGGTGTCGGCTTCGTCGCAGGTCGTGCCGCGCGTCTCCAGTTCCTGGGGCTCGCAGAACGAAATTGCGCTCGCAGCAGGCAGCCCGACGTTCGGTAGCTCAGACGGTAAGTACTCCTACGTGCTGCCTAGCATCGACTGGGATACCGATCTGGCCCCGAACCTGAAGTTGCGTGCCAGCTATGGCCACAACATCGGCCGTCCTGGCTTCAACCTGCTGGTTGGCGGCGTGGACACGGGTGGCAACGCCAACGCAGGCGGCGGCTCTGGTTCCACGGGCAATCCGGCCCTCAAGCCACTGCTCTCCAAGAACCTGGACGCTTCGCTTGAGTACTACTACGCCAAGTCGAGCTACGTCGCAGCTGGCGCCTTCTACAAGAAGGTGACCGACTTCTTCGGTACGCGCTCAGTCACCATGACGCCGTTCGCCGGGCTCACCACCCCGATCGGCGGCGCCTACTACAAGGCCGGCCTGGCAGCCTGCGGCGGCAACACCCAGCCGCTTTGCATCCGTAACTACATCTTCAACAACTTCAAGGGCCAAGCTGGCGTCAACCAGACCGGCGTGAACGGCACAGGCGAAATCCTGGGCACGATCGCTGGCCTGCCCGGCGACCCGGCGCTGACCTTCCAGGTCACGACACCCTCGAACGAAGGTGGCGACAATATCAAGGGCCTGGAGCTGAATGCGCAGCACATGTTCGGCAACAGCGGCTTCGGCGTCCAAGGTAACTACACCTTTGTCCGCACTGGCCTGAAGTTCCGCAACGACAGCGTGACCAGCCAAGCACCGCTGCCTGGCGTGAGCAACTCGGCCAACCTGGTGGGCTTCTATGAAGACAGCACCTGGTCGGTTCGCGCTGCTTACAACTGGCGTGGTGAATTCCTGGCGAATTCTGTGGATGGCGGCGGCAGCAACCCCGTCTACACGGAAGCCTATGGTCAGGTCGACGTGTCTGTCGGCTACAAGATCGGCAAGAACCTGACGCTGCAGGCTGATCTGATCAACCTGAACGACGGCTACATCCGCCAACACGGCCGTACCGTCGAACAGCTGCAGTCGGTCATCCAGACTGGCCGCCGTTACCTGATCGGCGCGCGCTATCGCTTCTGATCCTCGTTGAGCCCCTACCGGGGCGGCAGCCCAGCATCTCGCCGGGCTGCCCACCGGGTGAGCCAACCTCAAAGCATCGACCCTCCGGGGTCGATTTTTTTTGCCTCGCTCGAACTCCACACCAAGATCGACCCCTTGTGGCGACAGCCACCCGAGAGTCCCAATGCCCTTCGAGGATGCTTGGGAAGCAGTTGGCTCCGAAAAATCATCTGCCTTTTCAAATGTCCGTACGCAGAGAACCATAGACTGACAGCGCTATCCTTGGGATAGCGATAACTAAGAACAAATTTCCTAGTCAGTCTCCTTTTGAAAATATGATTAATAGGTATTTTCACTAAGACAGCGCTACTACATTTAAGCCGTTTGCGGGGACAAATCCCAAGCTGCGACCGAAATCGATCCTCTAGATTTGCCGCCGCTGCGAGCCACTGGGTCATGACAAGCCATCGTGCCCGCTGGTTGGCGCGATCCTCAGCGATAGCGCGCCACGCGCAGCCAAGTCGCTGGCTGCCCCCCGTCAGCGATCCCATCCCAGGCCCCTGGCCTGGTTACCACCTAGAGGAGACATATGAGTTCTGAGAAGTTTCAACGGCTGAACGCGAGCCAACGCCGCTTCAAGCCTGTCGCCGTCGCCTGCCACCTGACGGTTGCCCTGTGCGCTGTCACGTCAGCCCAAGCTCAAGAAGCCAACCAGGCTCTGGACACCGTGGTCGTCACGGGTATCCGGAAGTCTTTGGACACCACACTGAACCTGAAGCGCACCGCCACCGGTCTGGTGGACGGTATCGTCTCTGAAGACATCGGCAAGTTCCCTGACACCAACCTCGCCGAATCGATGCAGCGCATCGCCGGTGTGGCTATCGACCGCACCAACAACGGCGAAGGTCAGCGCGTCACTGTCCGCGGTGTCGGCCCTGACTTCAACATGGTGCTGCTCAATGGCCGGCAGATGCCGACATCGTTCGGCGGTGCTAGCGGCTCCCGCGCGTTTGACTTCGCGACCCTGTCTTCAGACGCGGTCTCGGCCCTCGAGGTCTACAAGACTGCTCGCGCTTCCACACCTGCCGGCGGTATCGGCGCCACCATCAACGTCAAGACTGCTCGCCCGCTGGACTCCAAGGAGCGTGTGGCCAGCATCGGCGTGAAGGCCAACTACGACGTTTCCAACAGCCGCGTTGTAGAAGGCTTGCGTCATAGCAAGGTAACTCCTGAAATTTCAGGCATCTACAGCGATACGTTTGCCGACCGCACCATCGGCATCGCCTTGAGCGCCAGCTACTCCAAGCGCAATTCGGGCTCAAATCGTGCCCTGACGGCCAATGGGTGGCGCACGTTTGCCGCCAACAACAACAGCGACTGGGGCGCAATCCCTCCCAAGCCTGCTACTGGTGCCGATCCGATCACCAATCGCCCTACCAGCGGCCTTTATTCGGCGTCCGTCGAGATGCGCTATGACACGACGGGCTACTCGCGTGAACGCATCAACGGTCAGGCGGTGTTGCAGTTCGCTCCGACCAAGGACCTGAAGTTCACGCTCGACCACACGGTTGCGAACAGCACCTTCAGGGCCAAAGAAGCGGAAATCTCGGCCTGGATGAATTACTCATTCGGTCCGATGACCTTCACTCAGAACGGTGGCCCAGTCCAATCGCCGCTGATCCAGACAGCGCTCTTCCCGAATAACGACCACGACCTCGCGTTCAACTCTGGCGTGTACGCACAGAAGTCGGCCAACAGTTCGACAGGCTTCAACACCGAATGGAAGGTCAACAATGATCTGAAGGTGGATCTCGACGTACACCACTCGACCTCCAAGACCGACCCGGACAGCCCTTATGGCTCCTGGGCGCAGATCGACCTGGCGATGTTCACAATGGGCACCACCACCGCCTATTACGACAAGAAGCTGCCGATCCTTAACTTGGGCACGACCAAGTTCCAGAAGGAGCGCATGCAGTTCACCGGATCGCAGTTTGACAACCAACTGGCTGACCAATCGGTCGACCAATGGCAGACCAAGGCGACCTACAAGCTGAGCGCTGAAGACAAGCTGATTGCCGGCCTCGGCTTCACCAAGATGAAGGACCGTCGTGGCGGCTATAACCACACGAACGCCGACTGGGGTGGGCTTGGCGTACAGGGCGACGCTGCGTCGACCGTGAAAGTCAACAGCACCAGTCTGGGTGGCATGTTCTCGCAAGTCGATGGCCACAACGACAGCCGTCTCCACCCGACCTTCTGGTACGTTGACTTCAACGAGGCACGAGAGCAGGCGATCAAGGTCCTGATGACCAGCGGTGTTGGCGGCAGTGCACCCTACACCCGCGCACAGGCCGAGGCATACTTTGCCGCTAGCCCTGACTACACGCGAGGCCAAGACTTCCGTACCACGGAGAAGTCGACCTCTGCCTATGGTCAGTGGGATCACGCCTTCGACACGGAACTGCCTTCCAACATCTCGGTCGGCCTGCGTTACGAATCGACCAAGATCGATTCGGCCTCGCAGGTGGTGCCGCGTGTCGCAGCTGCCTGGATTGCCCAGAACGAAGTGAACTTGACGGCCGGTGAACCAGCCTTTGGCTCCGCTCAGGGTTCGTACAAGTTCTGGCTGCCCAACATTGACTACGATGTGGACCTGGCATCCAACCTGAAGCTGCGCGCCAGCTACGGCCACAACATTGGTCGCCCGAACTTCGGCGTGCTGGTTGGCGGCGTCACCGTCGGCGACAACGCTAACGCTGGCGGCGGTAACGGCAACACGGGCAACCCGAATCTGAAGCCGCTGCTGTCGAAGAACCTTGATGCCTCGCTGGAATACTATTACGCCAAGTCGAGCTATGTGGCTGCTGGCCTCTTCTACAAGAAGGTCACCAACTTCATCGGCAACACTGTCGTCGTGCGCACTTTCCCGGGCATCAACAACCCGAGAGCCGGTGCTTACGCGAAGCAAGGCGAGGCCGCGTGCGGTGCGAATGCCCAGCCGCTGTGCATCCGCAACTGGATCTTCACCAACCTGAAGGGCCAGCCGGGCGTGATCGTTGGCACCACGAATGCGTCAGGCGAGATCTCCGGCCGCATCGAAGCCCAGCCGGGCGATCCACTCCTGAACTTCAACATCTCGACCCCCACCAACATCAAGGGTGACAACATCCGGGGTCTGGAGTTGAACGCTCAGCATCTGTTCGGCAACAGCGGCTTTGGTGTGTCGGGTAACTTGACCATCGTGAAGACCGGCCTGAAATTCAAGCTTGATGAAACGGGCGAGCAAGCGCCGCTGGTCGGCGTAGGCAATTCGGCCAACCTGGTGGGCTTCTATGAAGACAGTGCCTGGTCAGTCCGCGCCGCCTACAACTGGCGGGGCAAGTTCCTGGCCCGTTCGACGGACGGCGCAGGTAACAACCCAGTGTTCACTGCAGCCTACGGTCAACTGGATGTGGGCATCGGCTACAAGATCGGCAAGAACCTGACTTTGCAGGCCGACCTGATCAACTTGAACGATGGCTACATCCGCCAGTTCGCCCGTACGGAAGAACAGGTGGAGGGTGTCTACCAGACCGGACGCCGCTTCATGGTTGGCGCTCGCTACCGCTTCTAAGCGTTAGCCCCTGTGTACCTGGCCCCACGCCCGCGAAGGTGTGGGGCGTCAGGTACCGAGTTACATCGCGTCTCTCCAGCAAAATCGGCCCTCGTGGCCGGTTTTGCTTTTGGAGCGGCCAAAAGTTTTCAAGGTGCGATGCAGCCACGATGAGCGCTCGCACCGAACCTCGGATTGATCGCAAGTGAGTTCATCGGTGCAGCACATCGTGGTGTTGGGAGGCGGGTCCGCAGGCTGGATCACCGCTGCGACCCTCGCCGCTGAATGGGCCGGCTCAGGCCCAGATGCCAGGCGCATCACCCTCATCGAGTCGCCCGACCTGCCGGCCATTGGCGTTGGTGAAGGCACTTGGCCCACCATGCGTGCGACCTTGGCCAAGCTGGGCTTGACCGAGACCGACCTGGTGCAGCAATGCGATGCAGCCTTCAAGCAGGGTTCGCGCTTCGACGGCTGGACCAACGGCAGTCAGGCGGACCGCTACTACCACCCCTTCACCGTCCCCCTGGGCTATGGCGAGGCTGACCTTGTAGGCGCCTGGCAGGCGACACAGCGCCAGCAACCCTTCGCCGAATGCGTGGGACCACAGCCGCATCTGTGCGATGCAGCACTGGCGCCCAAGCAGGTGTCGTCACCCGAGTTTGCGGGTGCCACCAACTACGGCTACCACTTCGATGCCGTCAAGCTCGGCCTGCTGCTGCGCCAGCATGCCATCGACAAGCTCGGTGTCCGCCATGTGGCCGACGATGTGATCGAGGTCCAGTCGGCGGAGAACGGTGACATCGCAGCGCTGCTGACCAAGATGCACGGCGCCATTGCGGGTGACCTGTTCATCGACTGTTCCGGCCTGCACTCACGCCTGATCGGCAAGCACTTTGGTGTTGGCTTCCTGAGCCAGCGTGACGTGCTCTTCAACGACGCAGCCTTGGCCGTGCAGGTGCCCTACGGTACACAGGAGGCCTCGCTGGCCTCTGCCACCATCTCGACTGCGCACGCTGAAGGCTGGACCTGGGACATCGGCCTGCCCACGCGGCGCGGGGTCGGCATGGTCTTCTCAAGCGGCCACACCAGCGCCGAAACTGCTGAAGCTCGGCTGCGCGCGCACCTAGCAGCCACCGGCGTCAGCGGCGAGATCCCGACGCCGCGCCTGATCCGCTTCGAGCCCGGCTACCGGGAGCAGTTCTGGCACCGCAACTGCGTGGCCGTGGGCCTGGCCTCCGGGTTCATCGAGCCTCTTGAGGCCTCGGCACTGGCCATGGTTGAACTGTCGGCCGCCGCCATCCGCGACGAATTGCCAGCCACGCGGGCCGATATGGACATCGTGGCCCGGCGCTTCAACGCCACCTTCAGCTACCGCTGGGCCCGCATCATCGAGTTCCTGAAGCTGCACTATGTGCTCAGCCAGCGGAACGACTCCGACTACTGGCGCGATCACCGGCTGGAGCGCACCCAGCCCGAGCGCCTGCGGGAGTTGCTGCAGCTGTGGCGCCACCGCGCCCCCAGTCGACTCGACTTCGACCGCATTGAAGAAGTCTTCCCCGCCGCCAGCTACCAATACGTGCTGTACGGCATGGGCTTCCACCCCGAGCCGCTGCTCGCACGCCCCGATCGGCTCGCTGCCGCACAGGGCTATCTCCAGCAAGCTGCCACCGTCACCCGACGCATGCTGGGCGGAATGCCTCGGCACCGTGACCTCATCAACCACATTCGCGCAAACGGCATCCCCAAAGCGTGAGCTTCGCCCCCACTCATCATGCTTGAACTACTCAACAACATCTCTCACAAAGACCTACGCGTCATCACCCGCCGAGGCGCCCAGTGGGGTGATGACATCATGTCCGCTCCGGCCACGCCCTACGAATTCCGCAGCTTGCAGGGCTTCTACCCCATCGTGTTCCAGCCCGACGACAAGGGCAGCTTCCTTCCGGTGGTGCTGTTCGGTTTGGAGAACGGAGAAAACCTGTTCCTGACCGACCAAGGCTGGGACGCAGACTACCTACCGCTTTCCATGCGCCGACTGCCTTTCTCTATTGGCATTTCCGGCGAGGAAATGCGCATCATGGTCGAGATGGAAAGCAAGCGCATCAGCAAGGGCCCGGACGGTGAAGCGGTATTCCTGCCCCACGGCGGCAACACCGAGTACATCGAAGAGGTCAACTCCATCCTCAGTGCGCTGCACGAGGGCCTCGAGCAGGTGCCCGACTTCATCCAGTCTCTGCAGGCCAATGATCTCCTGGAGTCCTTCGTGCTGGACGTCGAGCGGCCAGACGGCTCGCACGGCCAGTTGCTCGGGTTCTTCATGATCAATGAAGACAAGCTCGCCGCGCTCAGCCCCGAGACCGTAGGCCTGCTGCATGAGGCAGGGCACTTGGAGAACATCTATATGGCCATTGCCTCACTCGCCAACTTGAACAAGCTGATCCGCCGCAAGCTCGCCCGGGACTACCCCGCCAATGCTTGAGCGCAATGACATCAGCGCGCAGGCGCTGCCCGTTGATTTGCTGCAGTCCACTCAGCCTGTGCTCATGCGCGGGCTGGTCAAGCACTGGCCGCTGGTCCAGGCGGCGCAGCAATCCGACCGCGCCTACTGCGACTACCTGCGCGGATTCGGCAGTGAGACCAGGCTCGGCCTTTGGCGTGCCCCCCCCGAGGCCAATGGGCGCTTCTTCTACAGCGCTGACTTCAGCGGTTTCAACTTCCAGCGCGAAATCAGCACCTTTGGCGCCCTGCTGGATGAACTGCTGGCCAACCAGGACAACCCTCAGGCGCCCGGCCTCTACCTAGGCTCTACCGAGCTCGATGGCTCCTTCCCAGGCTTGCGTGCCCAGAACGACCTGCACTGCCTTCAGCCGCACGACCCGCTGGTCAGTCTCTGGCTCGGTAACCGCGCCCGCGTCGCCACCCACTACGACCTGCCAGACAACGTCGCCTGCGTCGTCTCGGGGCGTCGCCGCTTCACAATTTTCCCGCCCGATCAGGTCAGGAACCTCTACGTCGGCCCGCTCGACAACACCCCCGCCGGCCAGCCGATCAGCCTCGTCGATGCCGCCGCGCCGGACTTTGATCGTTTCCCGCGCTACCGCGAGGCCCTTGAGCACGCTCAGGTTGCTGAGATGGAACCGGGTGACGCCATCTTCATCCCAAGCCAGTGGTGGCATGGCGTCGAGAGTCTGGGCCGCATCAACACCTTGGTCAATTTCTGGTGGAAGCAAAGCCCGGCCTACATGGACTCGCCGGTCAGCACGCTCATGATGTGCCTGCTGACCCTGCGTGACCTACCCCCGCCGCAACGCGATGCCTGGCGCGCGCTGATCAACCACTATGTGTTTGAGGCCAACGACGAAACCGCTGCCCACATCCCCGAACATGCGCGTGGAGTGCTAGGCCCCTTGACCGAGGACAAGGCGCGCTTCCTGCGATCCGTTCTACTCAATCGCCTCAACCGCTAGACCCTTTTCATCCCCATGCAACCCGCTCAGCAAACCAAGCTTCCCGGCACTCCTGTCAAACGCGTCGTCATTGCGGGTGGCGGGACGGCCGGTTGGATCACCGCAGCGGTCCTGTCCAAATGCCTGGGCAAGCAGGTGGACATCCAGCTCATCGAATCCGAAGAAATCGGCACAGTGGGTGTGGGCGAGGCCACCATCCCGCCGTTGATGTTCCTGCACGATGTGCTGGAGATCGAAGAGCCCGAATTCGTTCGCGCCACCCAGGCCACCTTCAAACTCGGCATCAGCTTCGAAAACTGGCGCAACGTCAACGAGCATTACTTCCACTCCTTTGGCAAGACCGGCAAGTCGCACTGGTCAGCGGGCTTCCAGCACTTCTGGCTAGAAGGCAAGCAACGCGGCTTGGCGAGCGACTACGGCGACTACTGCCTCGAACTGCGGGCCGGCCTCGACAACCGCTTTGCCACCGACGCCGAGCGCAGCGTCTGCAACTACGCCTACCACTTCGACGCCACGCTCTATGCCCGCTACCTGCGCAAATACTCCGAGGACCTCGGCGTCCAGCGCATCGAAGGCAAGATCGCCAAGGTCCACACCGACCCCACCACTGGCTTCATCACCGGCCTGGCCATGGAGAAAGGCCAGCTGATCGAAGGCGACCTCTTCGTCGATTGCACCGGCATCCGCAGCCTGCTGCTTAGCGACACCCTGGGCGTTGAATACGAGGACTGGAGTCACTGGCTGCCCTGCGACACCGCTGTCGCGGTGCAGACCGCCTCCGTCGGCGAGCCCGTGCCCTACACCCGCTCCATTGCCCACCCCTGGGGCTGGCAATGGCGCATCCCGCTCCAACACCGCGTCGGCAACGGCATCGTCTTCAGCAGCAAGCACATCTCGCCCGAGGACGCCAAGGCCGCACTGCTCGCCAACGTCCAGGGCGAAGTGCTGCGTGAGCCGCGCTTCATCAAGTTCACCCCGGGTCAGCGCAAGGAAGTCTGGCGCGCCAACTGCGTGGCCATCGGCCTGTCCAGCGGCTTCCTGGAGCCCCTCGAATCCACAAGCATCCACCTGATCCAGAAGGGTGCGATGCGCCTCGTCGAACTCTTCCCCGCCAACGGCATCTGCCAGAGCGACATCGACGAATACAACCTCCAGGCCCGCAACGCCATCGAGGACATCCGCGACT
>CALMQC010000181.1 GCA_937871895.1 uncultured Roseateles sp.
ATCAACCACCCGTCGGCGTCGCCCGCAGCCGCCACGCCGGCCGCGATGGAGTGGCCCATGCCTTGCGGCACGGCGTGCCCGCGCGCGTCCGTGGCCGGCAGCACGACCAAGTCGCGCCGGGCCACCCAGCGCTGCACCACGGGTTCGATCAACTGGCTGGCCACCACCACCACCCGCAGCTGCGACTCGAGCGCGTGTCGCAGCGTGCGCGACAGGACGGTGTCGCCCGCATCCGAAATGGGTTGCATCAGCTTGTGCTCGTGGCCTTTGAACCGATGCCCGTGACCAGCTGCTAACAGCACAATGGCGCGGTTTCCCTGGGTCATGCTTCACCTCACCGGCTTGCGCCGGGCCTGCCTCTTCAGAGGGAGCATCGGCGGGCGGCCCTGCAAAGTTAACTGGGATGTGTACTTAGGGTGTCGCCCGTCCCTGATACTGGCCCCATGAGCCGCCTGTCTGACTTCCGGAAAAATTACCAATGGGGTGAATTGGACGAGGCCGATGCCGCGAAAAGCCCCCTGCCCTTCTTCCAGCGCTGGCTGGACGAAGCCATTGCGCACGACGTGCCCGAGCCCACGGCGATGACGCTGGCCACCGTCGGTGCCGACGGTCGCCCCTCGACCCGCGTGGTGCTGCTGAAGGACTGCGATGAACGTGGCCTGGTCTGGTACACGAACTACCAAAGCCGCAAAGGCCGCGAGTTGGCCGAGCATCCGTTTGCGGCGCTGCAGTTCCATTGGGTCGAGATGGAACGCGTGGTGCGCATCGAAGGGCGCGTGAGCCGCGTGGAGCGCGCGGAGTCCGAGGCCTACTACGAGAGCCGGCCGCTGGATTCACGCTTGGGCGCCTGGGCCTCGCCGCAGAGTGAAGTCATCAGTTCTCGCGCCGTGCTGGTGGCCAATGCCGCCAAGGCCGCCGCCACGCACGGGCTGCACCCGCCCTGCCCGCCGCATTGGGGAGGCTACCGGCTGGAGCCAGACCGCTTCGAGTTCTGGCAAGGGCGCCGCTCGCGCCTGCATGACCGGCTGGTCTACCGCTTCACGCCCGAGCAAGGCTGGCGGCTGGAGCGCCTCGCGCCTTGAATCACTGCACGTTCGTGCCGTCCACCACGCGGTAGTAAAGGCCGTAGGGGTCGTCCGTCAGCACGGCCAACTGGCCCTCCACGACAACGGGCTCCAGCGTGTAGCGCACCGGCTGCTTGGTGCGCACTTCGACCAGGCCTTCAGGTCCCGCGGGTACGCAGAAGGAGCACGAGGTGGGCACCGAGGACAGCAGGAAGTGGCGCTGCTTGTCGCCCGGCTCCAGCGGCATCATGAAGCCCTGGATCTTGACGACGCGTTTGTCGAGGCTCTGCACATCAGCCGGGAAGCTGGGGATCAGCTTCTTCTTCTCGGCGCGCACGCTGACCTGGGACAGCAGCTTCCAGGACACGATGTCGCTGCGCTCCTCCAGCGGTTTGAAGGGGCTGCGCGGATCGTGATAGCCCGGGCCCTGGCCAAAGGTGGGCGGCTGCTGGGCGGCCACCACACAGGGCAGCATGAACACGAGAGCGAGTACGTGGATCAAGGCAAGGCGCTTCATGGCCTTGATTGTCTCGCTGCGGCAGACATCCGGGTTTCAGCGAGGGGCTTGGAGCAACTGCGTGACGTCGAGCCGGTAGGCCCGCCAGGCGGGCCACCCTGCGGCCAGGGCCGCGGCGGTGAGCGCCAGGCCCACCACCTGCAGTTCGGCAGCGCTGAACCACTGCCCGGTCAACCGAACCGAGTGCCGCGCGGCGAGC
>CALMQC010000182.1 GCA_937871895.1 uncultured Roseateles sp.
CAGCGGGATGAGGACGAGGATAGAGAGATAGAAAAGGGCGAAGCCCAGCGTCGGGCCGAGGCCCGGCAGTACACGACGACTCACGACAACTTATCTCTTGATGCCCGCCATGATCTGGTCGTAAAGCGCGCCGTCGGCAAAGTGCGTCTTGCTCACCTTGGGCCAGCCGCCGAGCAGTTGGTCCACGCTGAAGAGCTTGATGGGCGCAAAGCGCTGGGCGTTCTTCTTGAAGATGGCCGCGTCACGCGGGCGGAAGTTGTTGCGGGCGATGATTTCCTGGGCCTCGGGACTCCAGAGGAAGTCGAGGTAGGCCTTGGCCAGTTGCTGCGAGCCCTTCTTGGCAACGACCTTGTCCACCAGTGCAACGGGCGCATCGGCCTCGACCGAGGTGGTGGGGTTGATGACCTCGTACTGGCCCTTGCCGAACTCGTTCTCGATCAGCTCGCACTCGGCCTCAAAGGTGACGAGCACGTCGCCGATGCCGCGCTGGGTGAAGGTGGTGGTGGCGCCGCGGCCGCCGCCGTCCAGCACGGGCACATTGGTCATCACCTTGGTGATGAGGTCCTTGGCCTGGGCCTCGGTGCCGCCCTGGGCGATCACGCTGCCGTAGATGGCGAGGTAGCCGTAGCGGCCGTTCCCGGTGACCTTGGGGTTGGGCATGATGACCTGCACACCGGCGCGGCCGAGGTCGGTCCAGTCCTTGATCCCCTTGGGGTTGCCCTTGCGCACCAGCATCAGCATGGTCGAGCTGTAGGGCGCGGCGCCATTGGGGAAGCGATTGCGCCAGTCCGCCGGGGTATAGCCGGCGCTGGCGAGTTGGTCGACGTCGGTGGCTTGGTTCATGGTGACCACGTCGGCTTCGAGGCCGCCGATCACGGCGCCGATCTGCTTGGTCGAGCCGCCGTGTGATTGGTTGATCGTGACGGCCTGGCCGGTCTTGGCCTTCCAGGCAGCAACGAAGGCGGGGTTCAGCTGCTTGTAGAGCTCGCGGGCGATGTCGTAGGAGACATTCAGCAGCGCAGACGGCTCACTGGCCCAGGCCGGCACAGCGGAAATGGCGGCAGCCAGGAGGGCCAGGCGGCGGGTGATGCGGGGGGAGGAGCGCATGTCGGGGAGGGCAGCAAGTTTCGCGAGGTGCGAAGCTTGCCTGAGCCCGGCCCGAGACGGAAGGACGAAAACCTTATTTGCTTATGCCTGCGCCAATGCTGACGCCATCAGGCCATCACGTTGCGATGCTTGAAGAAGGCGTTCACCGTCAGCCGGCCATTGCCGCTGTAGTAGCGCTCGGGGTCCCACTGGATGTTGCCGGAGTGCAGGATGCCGCCGTCGTAGAAGACGGCGCGGTTCCATTTGCCGGGCACGTGGCCGATGCGTTCGAAGTAGCGGTTGGTGTCGGTCATGTAGCCAGGGTCGATGCCGTACTTGGCCGCAAAGCTGGCGCCGTCGAGCCCGG
>CALMQC010000183.1 GCA_937871895.1 uncultured Roseateles sp.
GATCGCGGCCCATCGCTGCAGCGACAGCAACTCAAGCACGCCGCGCTGGATGCCTGCCGCGTCCGCTACCTGCGGCTGGCCGCCGACCAACTGCCCTCGGTGAGCGAGCTGCAAGCCCTGGTGCCGCACGGCGCTGGCGGCGCGGCGCCCATGGCTGCCCCGACGATGGTGTCTGCGCCCGCCGTGGCCATGCCGCCGCCCGCCGTGGAGATGCCGGACGCAGCCCCGGCACCGGCCCTGCCCCAGATGCCGGCCGTCAGCACGCCCTACGGCAGCCCCTTCCCCTATGTCGGGCCTGAGCGCCGCAGCCCGCGCTCGCGCCAGGACGAACCAGCGCCAGGGCGCTCGTGGGACGACGTGCCCACACTGCGCTCGCCCTGGCCGGCCGAACTCCCGCGCCCCGGCAGCCACCCTCGCACGTCGCCACGCCGGCCAGCCATGCGCCCTCGTTTTGGCACTCAGGTGCCAGCGGACGAGGAACTGTCCGAAGACATCGCGGGCATCGTGGTTGACGAGCCCGAATCGCGCCCGGCCCACCAGGCAAGTTCGCGCTGGCGCCGTTGATGCGGGCCACGCCCGACCTCAGCTTCGGCGAACTGACCCCGGAGTTCATGCTGGACGCCTTGGAGGCTGCGGGCTTGCGGCCGGACGGGCGCATGCTGCAGCTCAACTCCTTCGAAAACCGCGTGCTGCAGGTGCACCTGGAAGACGGGCGGGCCGCCGTGGCCAAGTTCTACCGCCCCGGTCGCTGGACAGACGCTCAGATCCTGGAAGAGCACGCCTTCGCGGCGGAGCTGGCTGCGGCCGAAGTGCCCGTCGTGGCGCCTTGGATGCTGCGTGACGAGACCGGCCAGAATTCCACGCTCGTGCATGTGGCCGGGCAGCGCCTGGCCGTCACACCGCGCCAAGGGGGCCGTGGCCCCGAGCTTGAAGACCCCGACGTGCTGCGCTGGATTGGCCGCCTGCTGGCGCGGCTGCATGAGGTGGGGCGCCGCCAGCCTTTTCGCCATCGCGTGGCCTGGCACAGCGCCGAACCGGCGCGCGCCGCGCGCGACTGGCTGCTGGCGCACGACGCACTTCCGCCCGAGATCGCGCCCGCCTGGGCCGAGGTCACCGCCCAGTGCATTGCCATGATCGAGGCCGCCTTCGAGGCCCTGCCCCAGTTGCAGCTGTGCCGCCTGCACGGTGACTGCCACCCCGGCAACATCCTTTGGACGCCCGATGCCGGCCCGCACTTCGTCGACCTCGACGACGCCGCCACGGGCCCCGCCGTGCAGGACCTGTGGATGCTGCTGTCAGGCGACGCCGATCAGGCCCGCCAACAACTGCGCGCCCTGCTCGAAGGCTATGAGCAGATCGCCGACTTCGATGACCGCGAGCTGCGCCTGGTCGAGCCGCTGCGCACGCTGCGGATGATTCACTACAGCGCCTGGCTGGCGCGCCGCTGGGGTGATCCGGCCTTCCCACTGGCCTTCCCGTGGTTTGGCACGGCCAATTACTGGATGGACCAGGTCAGCTTGCTGCGCGAGCAGCTCAGGGCGATGCAGCCCGCAGACGCTCGGCCGCAAGCCCCACGCCTGGACGACGAGGTGGACTTCGACGGCGACGGCTTCGCCTGAACCCACCCCCCATTCAAAGGGCAATGCGCCGTACCCCCCTAGTTCTTGGTCGATGCCCCCTCAGTCGAACTTTGGCGCACGCGGACACTTGAAGTTCTTTGGTAACGATTGTTTGGGAGCGTTGCAATGAGCACCTTGCGTTCCGTACTGGCTGCGGCCGCCCTGGCCACTGCCAGCCTGACAGCCTCGGCCTACAACTCCGTGGTCGCCTTTGGTGACTCGCTATCCGACAACGGCAATCTGTTGTACGCCACCGGCGACCTCATTCCGCTTACCGGTGCTTACTGGAACGGGCGCTTCAGCAATGGCAAGGCCGCCGTCGAAGTGCTCGCGCAGCACCTGGGGGTCGGCCTGTACGACTTCGCCTATGGCGGCGCCGGCACCGGGTTCAGCAATCCTCAGTTCCTGGGCACGCCGCTGGAGCCCACGGGCATTCGCTCCCAGGTAGCTGGCTATTTGTCCGCCACGAGTGGGCATGCAGACGCCAACAGCCTGTACTTTGTCTGGGGTGGGCCGAACGACTTTCTGGTCGCGCTCGACACCCCCTCACCCGACTTCAGCAGCATCATCAGCGCTGGCGTCAGCAATCTGGTGAGCTCGGTCGACCAGCTCTATGCCGCCGGGGCTCGCAACTTCCTGTTGCCGCTGATGCCTGACCTCGGCGCCACGCCGCGCGCCCTCACCTTGGATGGATCGATCCCCGGCACAGCGCTCGCGTTGAGTGGGTTGAGCGCATCCTTCAATGTCCAACTGGCATCG
>CALMQC010000184.1 GCA_937871895.1 uncultured Roseateles sp.
TCAGCACCAGGCTGCGTGTCAGCCGGCTCGGCGGCGCCTGCTGCAGGAGCCTCGGCAGCGGCTTGCGCGGCGGCTTCGGCAGCAGCCTTGGCGGCAGCCTCGGCCGCTTCGCGAGCAGCGCGCTCGGCTTCTTCCCGAGCCCGCACCTTGGCGGCCAGCTCTTCTTCCTGGGCGCGCAATGCAGCGGCTTGCGCTTGCGCTTCTTCCTCTTGGCGGCGCAGTTCGGCCTCGTCGGGGCCGGCGGCGACCTCTTCCACGGCCGGCGCATCGTCACGCTTGACGAAGGTGCGCTTCTTGCGAACCTCAACCTGGATGGTGCGCGCCTTGCCAGAGGCGTCGGCCTGCTTGATCTCGGTCGTTGACTTCTTGACCAGGGTGATCTTCTTGCGCTCGGTACCGGCCGTGCCATGGGCACTGCGCAGGTGATCGAGCAAGCGCTCCTTGTCGACCTCGCTGAGCGCGTCGTCGACGGAGGACTTCTTGACGCCCGCGGCTTGCAGCTGCTCCAGCAGCGTGCTGACCGGCTTGTTCAGCTCGGCAGCGAATTGGGCGACGGTTGTCACAGCCATTGTGGAATCCTTGTTTATGCGTCGGTGCGGCGTGTGGCTTGCGGGGCTCGTCTGGATCAAGTGTTGAACCAGTGTTCGCGCGCCTTCATGATGAGGGCCTTGGCGGCCGACTCGTCCATGGCGGCGATCTCGACGAGCTCGTCAACCGCGAGGTCAGCCAGGTCGTCACGGGTGTGGATGCCGCCGTCCGCCAGCTTGGCGATCAGTTCCGGCGTCACGCCTTCGAGGTCACGCAGGTCCTGCGAGACTTCCTCGACCTTCTCTTCGCGGGCGATTTCCAGCGTCAGCAGCGCGTCCTTGGCGCGGGTGCGCAGCTCGGTGACGGTCTCTTCATCGAAGGCCTCGATCTCGAGCATTTCCTGCATCGGGACATAGGCCACTTCTTCGAGGCTGGTGAAGCCTTCTGCAATCAGGATGTCGGCCACCTCGGCGTCCACATCGAGCTTCTCGATGAAGAGCTTGCGGGTGCCTTCGGTTTCCTGCTCTTGCTTGGCGGCCGACTCCTCGGCCGACATGATGTTGATGCGCCACCCGGTCAGCTCGGAGGCGAGGCGCACGTTCTGGCCGCCGCGGCCAATGGCGATGGCGAGGTTCTCTTCGTCCACCACCACGTCCATCGCGTGACGCTCTTCGTCCACCACGATGGACTGCACATTGGCGGGCGCCAGTGCGCCAATCACGAACTGAGCCGGATCTTCGCTCCAGAGCACGATGTCCACGCGCTCACCAGCCAGCTCGGTGGTCACGGCATTGACGCGCGCACCGCGCACGCCAACGCAGGTGCCGATGGGGTCGACACGGCGATCGTGGCTCAGCACGGCAATCTTGGCGCGGCTGCCGGAGTCGCGGGCGCAGCTCTTGATCTCCAGCAGGCCCTGCTCGATCTCGGGCACTTCTTGAGCGAACAGCTCCTTCATGAACTCGGGGCTGGAGCGTGACAGCATGATCTGCGGGCCACGCTGGGTCGGGTCCACGCCCAGGATCACGGCGCGCACGCGGTCACCGCTGCGCAGGTTCTCCTTGGCGATCATCTCGTTGCGGCGCAGGCGGCCTTCCACGCGACCCGACTCCACGATGATGTCGCCCTTGTCGAGGCGCTTGACGGTGCCGACCATGATCTTCTCGCCGCGCGACATGAAGTCGTTCAGCAGCTGTTCGCGTTCGGCGTCACGGATCTTTTGCAGGATGACCTGCTTGGCAGCCTGGGCGCCGATGCGGCCGATGGGCACGGACTCGACCGGCTCCTCGATGTGGTCATCGACCTCGATGTCGGCAATCTGCTCCTGGGCTTCGAAGAGCAGGATTTCGGAGTCAGGGTTCTGCAGGCCGGCCTCGTTGGGCACCACATGCCAGCGGCGGAAGGTCTCGTAGTCGCCGGACTCGCGATCCACGCTGACGCGGATGTCGGCTTCGCCCCCGTAGAACTTCTTGGTGGCGGAGGCCAGTGCCGCTTCCACCGCGCCGAACACGACATCGCGCTCAACACTCTTCTCGCGCGAGATGGCATCCACCAGCATCAACATTTCGCGGTTCATTGGTCAGGATCTCCGTCAGTCTTCTCGAGGCTTTGCTTCGACTTCGCGTTGGAAGTCGAAGCCTTGGATTTCTTCTTGGCCGCAGTCGCACCTGCGGGCTTGATCGGGCCACGCTGGCCCGGCTTGCGGTCGGGAGCCGGCGCGCCGCCCCGGCCCTGGAAACTGATGACCGGCACCAGCTTGGCCTCACGCACTTCGTCGAGCGTGAAATCGAGTGCTTGGTCGTCGAACTCCAGACGCCAGGCCTGGTCGCTCTCGACGCCCGGCTGCTGCACCAGCACGCCGCGATACCGCTTGCGCCCCTGGAAGGGCAGCTTCAGCGTCACATCAATGGCTTGGCCGACAAAGCGTGCGTAATGCCCGCCATTTCGCAGCGGACGATCCAAACCCGGCGACGACACCTCCAGGCGCGCATACTCGTAGGCCTCGACCTCGAGCACGTACTGCAATTGGCGCGTGACGCGCTCGCAGTCGTCCACCGTGATCAGTTCGCCCGCCAGGGCTTGTTCAGGCAACTTGTCGATCGTGACGCGCAGCAAACCACCCGCGCTGCGTTCGCAGTCCACGAGCTCGTAACCGAGGCCGGTCACAGTGGTTTCAACGGCGGTTGACCAGGTCATCCAGGGCGGGTCTAAAAAAGTTCAAGCAAAAAAAATGGGCTGGAAGATTCCGCCCATCGCTTCAAATCGCAACGTTTCACTGCGCCCGCCTGAGGCTTCATAGGGAAACCCGGCGTCCAGCGAAGCTCGGATTGTACTATGCAAGCGCCATGCCGGCAAGGTCGCGGCAGCGCGTGTCGCTTGGCATGACAGAATCGCCGCCCACTGATTTCCCAAGGAGACTTCGATGGGCTTTCTCGCCGGCAAGCGGCTGCTGATCACTGGCCTGCTGTCCAACCGCTCTATTGCCTACGGCATCGCCCAGGCTTGCCACCGCGAGGGCGCTGAGCTGGCCTTCAGCTACCAGGGCGAGCGCTTCAAGGATCGGATCTCCGAGTTCGCGGCCGAGTTTGGCTCGAACCTGGTGTTCGACTGCGATGTGACCAGCGACGAGCAACTGGAGGCCCTCTTCAGCCAGTTGGGCGAGGCGTGGCCGGAATTCGACGGTTTCGTCCACTCCATCGGTTTTGCGCCGCGCGACGCCATCGCCGGCAACTTCCTCGATGGCCTCACGCGCGAGAACTTCCGCATCGCGCACGACATCTCGGCCTACAGCTTCCCGGCCATGGCCAAACTGGCGGCGCCGCGTCTGCGCCAGGGCGCCTCGCTGCTGACGCTGTCTTACCTCGGCGCCCTGCGCACGGTGCCCAACTACAACACCATGGGCCTGGCCAAGGCCAGCCTGGAGGCCAGCGTGCGCTACCTGGCGGTGGCGCTGGGCGACAAGGGCGTGCGGGTCAACGGCATCTCGGCCGGCCCGATCAAGACCCTGGCGGCCTCGGGCATCAAGGACTTTGGCAAGCTGCTGTCGCAGTTCGCCAACCAGGCGCCCATCCGCCGCAACGTGACGATCGAAGACGTGGGCAACACCGCCGCCTTCCTGCTGTCGGACCTGGCTGGCGGTGTCAGCGCCGAGATCGTCTACGTGGACGGCGGCTTCAGCCACACCGCGCTGGCCGACGCGCCATAAACCTGCCTCAAGCCTCGGGCGCGATCTGCTCCGCGTAGTCGTAGAGCGCCCCGAGGATTTCCTGCCCGCGGTCGTCGGCGGCCTCGCCCAGTTGGTCCAACTTGTCCATGTAGGCGGTGAGGGTCTGCGCACCGCCGACGCCGTCGTGCAAGCGTGCCGCGCAATGCGCCTGCCAACGCACCCGCTCGGCGCTTGAGAGCGTGCCTGGAAAGTTGCGCGCCCGGTAGCGGAACACGATTTCGTCCAGACGCTCGTCCTGGAAGGCCAGCTTGCCCTGCGCGGCACGGTCCGCCAACTCCTGCGGCGACAGCGCACGCACGCGCTGCAGGGCGCGGCGGTCGTCGTTGCCGACGAAGCCACCGTAGAGGTCTTCGTCGACGTCCAGCGGCGGCAGCGGCTCGCGCTCGAAGACCTCGCTCCACAGCCCGTCCAGCAGCCGCCCTTTTTGTGCCAGCAGCTCGGCGTGGCGCAGGCCCTGTGTGCGGTCCAGGCCCCAGCGCTCGGTGACCTCCGGGCTCGGCAGCTTGCCCAGCACGATGGGCGACTTGTTGACGTGGATGGTCTTGAGCGCCAGTCGCGTCACGCCTTCGGGCAGGTCCTCCTGCCGCGTGAACATGCGCTGGCGGATGTCGGCCGCCTTGAGACCCAGCAGTTCGGCCGGATCGGCCGCACAGTCCCAGACGATCAGCTCGTTCTTGTTGGTCGGGTGCGGCGCCAGCGGCCAGACCAGGGCCAGGCCACCCCGCTCCGCCGGGTACATGCCCGACACGTGCAGGAAGGGCCGACCCACGCCGATCTCGGCCCAGACGGCTTCCTTCTTGCGCAGGCGCAGGCAAAAGTCCCACAGCTTGGGCTGGGCGGTCTTCAGTTTGCGGGCCAGGTCCACCGTGGCGCGCACGTCGGCCAGGGCGTCGTGCGCGTCCTCGTGCATCAGGCCGTTGGCGGCGGTCAGATGCTCCAGCTTGAAGCTGGGGCGACCGTCTTCATGAGTGGGCCACTCAAGCCCCTGCGGGCGCAGCGCAAACGCGCAGCGCATCACATCTAGCAGGTCCCAGCGCCCGCAGTCGTTCTGCCACTCGCGGGCATAGGGGTCGATGAGATTGCGCCAGAACAGGAAGCGCGTGACTTCATCGTCGAAGCGGATGGAGTTGTAGCCCACACCCACCGTGCCAGGCGTTGCGAGCTCGGCCTCGACGCGCGCAGCAAACTCGTACTCCGGGACGCCCTGCGCCTGGCAGTGCTGCGGCAGGATGCCAGTGAGCAGGCAGGCTTCAGGGTCGGGCAGGAAGTCGGGCGCCGGCTGGCAGAACAGCATCACCGGCTCGCCGATCGGATTCAGGTCCGCATCGGTGCGCAGGCCGGCGAACTGGGCGGGCCGGTCTCGGCGTGGCACGCGGCCGAAGGTTTCGTAGTCGTGCCAGAAGAAGCTCATGTCCCGCATGGGCGGCCACGATATCACCGGCTTGCGCGCCCTGCGCTTGGCAGACGATCGCCAGGACGCTATGGTTGGCCTAACCGTTTGCTGTGGAGGACGACGATGAGGCGTGCACCGTATGCGCTTGCAAGCACGGGCCTGACCACCTGCCGTGGCGGGGGCCGGCCATGATCGCCGGCTGGGATGTCCGGCAGAGGCTGCTGGGCCTTTGTCTGGTGGGTCTGGCGCTGGTGGCCGCCGTCAGCGGCGTGGGCTACTTCGCGCTGTCGCAGATGACGCAGTCGTCAGAGCAGCAATCGGCGGCCAGCTCGGCCCTGCGACACCAGATGGAAGCGGACATGATGCACGACACCTTGCGCAGCGACGTGATGGCGGCGCTGTTTGCAGCCAGCAAGGGGCAGGTCGAGGATGTCGAGGCCATGCGCAAGGAAATCAAGGAGCATTCGGCCGAGTTCCTGCAGCACATGGAAGAACTGCGCGCCGCGCAGTTGACCTCCGAGATCACCGAGGGTGTGCGCCAGACGCAGGTGAAGTTGAACGCCTACATCGCCAGCGCGAACGACGTGGTCAACCTGGCCCGCGACGACCGCCCCGCCGCCGAGGCCCGGCTGCCCGGCTTCATCAAGGATTTCAAGACCTTGGAAGAAGACATGGCCGCGCTCAGCGACCTGATCGAGCGCCACGAACGGCAGACCCAGCAGCAAGGAGATGCCCGAGCACAACGGGCACGCCTGACCCTGGTTGCGGCCGCCGTGCTGGGCGCCAGCCTGCTGCTGAGCATCAATGTGTGGGTGGGGCGCAGCATCACGCGCCCGCTGGCAACGGCCGTGCGAGCCGCCGAGACGGTGGCCGATGGCGACCTGAGCCTGAGTCTCGACACCCGTGGCAGCGACGAAACGGCGACGCTCTTGCAGTCGCTGCAGCGCATGTGCGAGCAATTGGCCGGCATCGTCAACGAAGTTCGCGGCAGCGCGGAGTCCATCGCTCAGGGTTCAACGGAGATTGCCGGCGGCGGCCTCCACCTGAGCCAGCGGACTGAAGAACAGGCCAGCAGTCTGGAGCAAACCAGCTCGGCGCTGGAGGAAATCACCGCCAACGTGCGAGGCAACGCCGACACCGCCCGCCGCGCAGCCGATCTGGCACGGCACGCGGCCGAGGTGGCGGCGCGTGGCGGCGAGGCCGTGGCCCGAGTGGTGGGGACCATGGGAGAGATCTCGTCCAGCGCCAGCAAGATCGCCAGCATCATCGGCGTGATCGACAGCATCGCCTTCCAGACCAACATCCTGGCGCTGAATGCTGCGGTGGAGGCGGCACGTGCCGGCGAGCAGGGGCGCGGCTTCGCCGTGGTGGCCAGTGAGGTGCGTGCCCTGGCTCAGCGCAGCGCCGACGCGGCGCGAGAAATCAAGACCTTGATCGGCGACAGCCTGGGCAAGGTGGAGGCGGGCTCAGACCAGGTGACCGACGCCGGCAACACGGTGTCAGGCATCGTCACCGAGGTCGAGCGTGTCAGCGAGCTGATCAGCGAGATCAACGCCGCGAGCCAGGAGCAGAGCAATGGCATCGGACAGATCAGCTCGGCCGTGTCCAGCCTGGACCGCATGACGCAGCAGAACGCCGCGCTGGTGGAGGAGAACGCCGCCGCGGCGGAGAGCCTCAAGCACCAGGCGCGACGGCTGAACGAGCTGGTTGCGCGCTTCCGCTTGCGCGCCTGAAGTTCTTGGGGGCCTGGAGGCGGCGCCGTCAGCGCTTGCGCACCACCACGCTGCCGATGGAGTAGCCCGCGCCAAAGGAGCAGATCACGCCCAGGTCGCCGGCCTGCAGGTCGCCACGGTACTCGTGGAAAGCGATCACCGAGCCCGCCGAGGCGGTGTTGGCGTAGCGGTCAAGGATCAGCGGCGCCACCTCGCTGCCGGCATCGGCCCCGACCAACTTCTTGATCACCAGTTGGTTCATGCCCTGATTGGCCTGGTGCAGCCAGAAACGCCGCACCTGGGCCGGCGCGAGACTCAGCGCCGCGAGGTGCGCCTCGATGTGGGCCGCCGCCATGGGCACCACTTCCTTGAAGACCTTGCGCCCCTCTTGGTAAAAGGTCAGGTCGCGGTCCTTGGGGTCGCGGTCTTCGGCCCGGTTCATGAAGCCGAAGTTGTTGCGGATGTTGTTGCTGAACTGGGTGACCAGCTGCGTGCCCAGCACCTCGAAGCCACGGCCTGACGGCACCTCGTCAGACCGCTGCAGGACGAGCGCCGTGCAGACGTCGCCAAAGATGAAATGGCAGTCCCGATCACGCCACTCCAGGTGGGCCGACGTGATCTCGGGGTTGACCACCACCACGCAACGCGCCGTGCCGCAACGCAGGGCATTGGTTGCCTGCTCGATGGCGAAGGTGGCCGACGAGCACGCCACATTCATGTCGAAGCCAAAGCCGCGCGCCCCCAGGGCCTGCTGGATCTCGATGGCCATGGCCGGGTAGGCGCGCTGCATATTGGCCGAGGCGCAGATGACGGCATCCACCTGCTCGCCGGACACGCCCGCGTCCGCCAGCGCTTGCCGGGCGGCATCGACCGCAATCTCGGCCATCAGCGAGAGCTGGTCGTCACCCCGGGGCTCAAAGCGCGGATACATGCGCGCCGGGTCGAGCACGCCGGACTTCTCCAGCACGAAGCGCTGACGTATGCCCGAGGCTTTCTCGATGAACTCGACGCTGGAATGCGTCAGCGCCTGGTGCGTGCCAGCCGCGATCGCGTCCGCGTGCAGTGCGTTTTGGCGGTCTGCATAGGCATTGAAGGCCGTCACCAACTCGTCATTGGTGATGACGTCGGCCGGCCGGAACAAGCCGGAGCCACTGATCACCACACCTGGGAATGAAGCTTGCATACATCCTTTCAAGCCCCACAAGGGCCGCGCCTGGCATGAGTTTTCAGTTTATCGAGGCACCATGTCGGCCGTATTCAATGCTTCCCCCGTGTTTTCCATGCGCCAGGATTCGCTACTCCCGCCCGACGACCCGCTGCGCCAGACCCTGCACAACGAGGTCCACGCCCGGCCCTCGGCCAGCCTGAAGCTGCCCGTCGTCGTCCACTACGTGGCCGTGCTCAACGAGGGCGTTGCCCGCGCCGACGAGCACGCCCACCTGTGCCGCCTGCCCGGCCAGGAGGCGCTGCCCCCCGAGGCCCTGGGCGCCAATTTCCTGCGGCTCAACTTCGAAGGCTTCTCGGTCAAGTGGG
>CALMQC010000185.1 GCA_937871895.1 uncultured Roseateles sp.
TCTAGGCGCAAAGCACAGCCGTAGCTCGGGCTACGGCGCGCATTTGCAACGACGATCGGGGGCGCTTTGGCGTGCAAGGCGGGCGTCGCCGAAAGGCTCTCAACCTCTTAGTCCGGGCTGGTTGCGTAGGCCTCCAGCCCCAGCCTCACCACGGTCAGCACGTCGACGCCCAACTCGGCGCGGGCCTCGGCCTCAGCGCGTTCGATGGCGTCCTGGAAGGCCACCAGCCAATCCAGCCCTGTCGGCGTGAAGCGGATGCGCCGGGCGCGGCGGTCCTGTGGGTCAGGCTCGCGCCGCACCAGGCCCCAGGCCAGGCATTGCTCGACCAGGTCGGCCATGGCCTGTTTGCTCATCCCGGCGCGCTGGGCGAGGTCGGTCAGGCGGTCGCCATCCAGGCGCAGGTGGCGCGTCACGTGCAGGTGGGCGGCGGTGACCTGGCCCCGGGCGGCCAAGTTGGCCAGCGCCAGCGGCGCCCGCGCGCTGCGGCCCACCAGGGTCAGCACGCGCTCTTCAAAGCGCCGGCCCGCCAGGTACAGCCAATGGCCGAGGTGGGCTTGGCGCCAGCGTTCGTCGGGCGGGGCGGCGTCGGGAGCGGGCATGTTTTATTGTCAGGCAAACTGACCAAAAAACGGTAGATGGACCATTTACTCGCCCCTAGACTACTGTTCATTCATCCAGCCAAACAGTGTGTTGACTGTTCGGAATCCCACCCTCCCGTCGAGCAAGGACCCCACCATGAGCACCGCCCCCGCCGCCCTGAACACCGAAAAAGCCAAGGCCCTGCAAGCCGCACTCGCCCAGATCGAAAAGCAGTTCGGCAAGGGCTCGATCATGCGGCTCGGCGAGGGCGAGGTGATCGAGGACATCCAGGTCGTCTCCACCGGCTCGCTGGGCCTGGACATTGCCCTCGGCATCGGCGGCCTGCCGCGCGGCCGGGTGATCGAGATCTATGGGCCTGAGTCCTCGGGCAAGACCACGCTGACCCTGCAGGTCATCGCCGAGATGCAGAAGATCGGCGGCACCTGCGCCTTCATCGACGCCGAGCACGCGCTGGACGTCCAGTACGCCCAGAAGCTCGGCGTCAACCTGCAGGACATGCTCATCAGCCAACCCGACACCGGCGAGCAAGCGCTGGAGATCGTGGACGCCCTGGTGCGCTCGGGCTCGGTGGATCTGGTCGTGATCGACTCGGTGGCCGCCCTCACGCCCAAGGCTGAAATCGAAGGCGAGATGGGCGACCAGCTGCCCGGTCTGCAGGCACGCCTCATGTCCCAGGCCCTGCGCAAACTGACCGCCACCATCAAGAAGACCAACTGCACGGTCATCTTCATCAACCAGATCCGCATGAAGATCGGCGTCATGTTCGGCAGCCCCGAGACGACCACCGGCGGCAATGCGCTCAAGTTCTACTCCTCGGTCCGCCTCGACATCCGCCGCATCGGTTCCATCAAGAAGGGCGAAGAGGTCATCGGCTCCGAGACCAAGGTCAAGGTCGTCAAGAACAAGGTCAGCCCCCCGTTCAAGACGGCCGAGTTCGACATCCTCTACGGCGAAGGCATCAGCCGCGAGGGCGAGATCGTCGACATGGGCGTCGTCCACAAGATCGTCGACAAGTCCGGCGCCTGGTACGCCTACAACGGCGAAAAGATCGGCCAGGGCAAGGACAACGCCCGCGAGTTCCTCCGCGAGAACCCCGACCTCGCCCGGGAGATTGAAAACCGCATCCGCGAAGCGGTCGGCGTCGCCGCCATCGGCGGTGAGGCCGAGGACACGAGCGACAGCGAGTGACCGATGCGGTTTCGCCAAAACAAGATCCGCGAAGCGGTCGGCGTTGCCGCCATCGGCGGTGACGACGAAGGCACGAGCGACAGCGAGTGACGATCTTGTTTCGCTAAAACCGCATCCGCGAAGCGGTCGGCGTCGCCGCCCCCCCTAACTCCCCTTCTCATGACTGACACCCACACCGCCACCGGCACCTTCTCCGTCCGCATGCAACCTCTGGTTGACGCGCAGGCGTCCGAAGGCGTGAGCCTGGGGCGGCTCAAGCTCAGCAAGCAGTTCGAGGGCGACCTGGTGGCCACCGGTGAGGGCGAGATGCTCACCGCCACCACGCCAGTGCCGGGCTCGGCCGGCTATGTGGCCATCGAGCGCGTGACCGGGGTGCTGCACGGGCGGCGCGGCAGCTTTGTGCTGCAGCACAGCGGCAGCATGGGGGGCGGCAGCCAGCACCTGCGCATCGACGTGGTCCCGGGCTCGGGCACGGGTGAGCTGCTGGGGCTGGCCGGCGAGTTCGCGCTGCGCATCGAAGCCGGCCAGCACCACTACACCCTCCACTACCGGCTGCCCGCCCCGTGAAAGCCGCGCCGCTTTCGCTGCGCGCCCGAGCCCTGGGCTGGCTGGCACAGCGCGAGCACAGCCGGCTGGAGCTGCGGCGCAAGCTGCTTCGGGTGCTGCACAAGGAGCAGGCGCGCCAGGGCGATGAAGACGCCGAACCGGCCGATGCCGCCACCGAGGTGGATGCCCTGTTGGATGAGCTGGCCGCCGCCGGACACCTGAGCGACGCGCGATTCATCGAGTCGCGCGTCTACACGCGCGCCAGTCGCCTGGGCACCCAGCGCATCCGGCAGGAGTTGGCTCAGCATGGGCTGGCGCTCGACGCCGAGCAGCAGGCGCAGCTGCGTGCGTCCGAGCTGGACCGGGCCCGGCGGGTGTGGCACAAGCGCTTTGGTGGACAAGGCCCGGCCGACGCGGCGGACTGGGCGCGCCAATCCCGTTTCCTGGCCGCCCGCGGCTTTGGCGCTGACGTGGTGCGCCAACTGCTGCGAGCCGGTGGCGACGCAGACGCGGACTGAATCACTACAGGGCAAGCGAGCCCCTCAGCAAGACCCCAATGCCGGCTTCGTGTCGGGCGCAAGCTGGGCCTGGCGCCAGGCACCAGGTTGGCGCCTGCGAAGCGCAAGGCCGCGCTTGGCGAGCGCGAGCAGCCCCAAAAGGAGGCATTCGGAGGCGTCAACGGCCGTGGGGGCGGGGCTTTGGGCTGGCCGTTGTGCCGCAAATGTGCCGCTTCAGACACGCGGCGGGGCCCGGGGCGGCGTTTCAGACCTTCGGCGTAAGCTCTACGCAAAAACCCGCGTGCTACATTGCTGAATGCCCCTGCAGCCGGTCGGCCGCCCCAGGGCGATTCGCCCCTCCGACGATGCCTGCACAGCCCGTTTCAGCCTCCCGCACGCCAGCGCGTCGCCTGCGCCATCGCTGGGCGTTGACCGGGCTGCCGTTCGCTGGCCGCGATGGATGGTTGGGCTCCGTTCCCCCTGTTTCCTTCGGCCCCCGTTGCGCCCTTCCGCGCAGCGGTGAGTTTGTCCAAGCGCCCTATCCACGCCGGTATCGCCCTTCGACGCCTGCCATCTCCTGAATTGCGCCAACCAAGAGAGAAGACCCTATGAAGATTCATGAATACCAGGGCAAAGAGATCCTGCGCCAGTTTGGTGTGCCGGTGCCGCGTGGCATCCCCGCCTTCACGGTGCAAGAAGCCGTCGAAGCCGCCCAGAAGCTCGGCGGCCCGGTCTGGGTCGTGAAGGCCCAGATCCATGCAGGCGGCCGTGGCAAGGGTGGTGGCGTGAAGGTCGCCAAGAGCATCGACGACGTCAAGGACAAGGCCACGGCCATCCTTGGCATGCAACTCAAGACCCACCAGACCGGACCTGAAGGTCAAAAGGTGCGTCGCCTCTATATCGAAGACGGCGCCGACATCGGCAAGGAGTTCTACGTCTCCCTGGTGACCGACCGCGCGACGCAAAAGGTTGCCTTCATCGCGTCGAGCGAAGGCGGCATGGACATCGAGGAGGTGGCGCACAGCACCCCCGAGAAGATCGTCACCGAGGTCATCGACCCGCTGGCCGGCCTGACCGCCGACCAGGCCAAGAAGATCGCTGCCGCCATCGGCATGGAAGGCCACACGGTTGACCAAGCCGTGGACCTCTTCAGCAAGCTCTACACCTGCTACATGGAGACGGATGCCTCGCTGGTCGAGATCAACCCGCTCAACCGTGACAGCAAGGGCAACCTGATGGCCCTGGACGCGAAGTTCAACTTCGACGCCAACGCGCTGTTCCGCCACCCCGAGATCGTGGCCTACCGCGACCTCGACGAAGAAGACCCGGCCGAGATCGAAGCCTCCAAGTTCGACCTCGCCTACATCAGCCTCGACGGCAACATCGGCTGCCTGGTCAACGGCGCCGGCCTCGCGATGGCCACCATGGACACCATCAAGCTGTTCGGCGGCGAGCCGGCCAACTTCCTCGACGTCGGCGGTGGCGCGACGGCCGAGAAGGTGACCGAGGCCTTCAAGATCATGCTCAAGAACAAGAGCGTGAAGGGCATCCTCGTCAACATCTTCGGCGGCATCATGAAGTGCGACACCATCGCCGAGGGCGTGATCACCGCCTGCAAGGCCGTGAACCTCTCCGTGCCGCTGGTCGTGCGCATGAAGGGCACCAACGAAGAGCTGGGCAAGAAGATGCTGGCCGAATCCGGCCTGCCCATCATCGCGGCCGACACCATGGCCGAAGCCGCCACCAAGATCGTGGCCGCTGTTGCCTAAGCCCAGGAGAAGCACACCATGTCCATCTACATCAACAAAGACACGCGGGTCATCACCCAGGGCATCACCGGCAAGACCGGTCAGTTCCACACGCTGGGCTGCCAGGCCTATGCCAATGGCAAGAACTGCTTCGTGGCGGGCGTGAACCCCAAGAAGGCCGGCGAGAAGTTCTCCGACATCCCCATCTACGCCTCGGTCAAGGAAGCCAAGCAGCAAGAAGGCGCCAACGTCAGCGTCATCTACGTGCCGCCCGCCGGCGCGGCCGATGCGATCTGGGAAGCCGTTGAAGCCGACCTCGACCTCGTCATCTGCATCACCGAAGGCATCCCCGTGCGCGAAATGCTGATGGTGCGCAACAAGATGAAGGCCAAGGAAGCCGCGGGTGGCAAGAAGACCCTGCTGCTCGGCCCCAACTGCCCCGGCCTGATCACGCCTGAAGAGATCAAGATCGGCATCATGCCCGGCCACATCCACAAGAAGGGCCGCATCGGCGTCGTCTCGCGCTCCGGCACGCTGACCTATGAAGCCGTGGCCCAGCTGACCGAGATCGGCCTCGGCCAATCGAGCGCCGTCGGCATCGGCGGCGACCCGATCAATGGCCTCAAGCACATCGACGTGATGAAGGCCTTCAACGACGACCCGGACACCGACGCCGTGATCATGATTGGCGAGATCGGCGGCCCCGACGAGGCCGAAGCCGCCCGCTGGTGCAAGGCCAACATGAAGAAGCCCATCGTCGGCTTCATCGCCGGCGTCACGGCCCCTCCGGGCAAGCGCATGGGCCACGCTGGCGCGCTGATTTCCGGCGGCGCAGACACGGCCGATGCCAAGCTCGCCATCATGGAAGAGTGCGGCTTCACCGTCACGCGCAACCCCTCCGAGATGGGCAAGCTGCTCAAGGGCCTGCTCTGAGCCACCGCCTGCGCTGAAAAGGCCGCCCGCGAGGCGGCCTTTTTGTTGGTCGTCTGCGTAGAACCCGCAGGCTGGATATCAGCCCAGCTGGCGACACTGAGAGCGTAGGAGAACGCCCATGGACCTGATGACTGCCGCCTTCTGGATCGCCCTGCTCAAGATCATCTGGGTCAACATCCTGCTGTCGGGCGACAACGCGGTGGTGATCGCGCTGGCCGCGCGCAACCTGGAGCCTGGCCAGCAAAAGCAAGCCATCGTGTTCGGCAGCGGTGCGGCCATCGTGCTGCGCGTGTTGTTGACCCTGTTTGCCGTGCAGCTGCTGCAGCTGCCCTGGCTCAAGATCGTGGGCGCCGTGCTGCTGCTGTGGATCGGCATCCAGCTGCTGGTCGACAACGATGGCGATGCCGAGGTGCACGGCCACGTCAGCCTGCTCGGTGCGATCCGGACCATCCTGGTGGCCGACCTGGTGATGAGCCTCGACAACGTGATTGCCGTGGCCGCTGCCGCCAACTCGGCGCCCGAGAGCCTGCGCGTGCCCTTGCTCGTGATTGGTCTGGGTCTGTCGATCCCGCTGATCATCTTCGGTAGCACCCTGCTGCTCAAGCTGATGGAGCGCTTCCCGGTGATCATCACCCTGGGGGCCGCCTTGCTCGGCTTCGTGGCCGGCGAGATGGCCGTGACCGACGCCTTCGTGCACGACTGGGTCAACACCCATCTGCACGAGCTGGACTACACCTTCGGCATCGCCGGCGCGGTGTTTGTCGTGGCAATGGGCCTGTGGCTGGCGCGGCGGGATCGCGGCCGCTCGGCACAAGCAGAGACAGCGCCCTAAGATCGGCGCCATGGGCGCTAAATCGCTGTTTCAACGCCTGCTCGGTCGGCCCCGTGCCGACGCGGGCGAAGCGTCCACCATTCCCATCGCGCAGTCCACGCTCGCGCCCGGGGCCGCCCATGGCGCGGCCGGGCCCGCCACCTTGGCTGACGCCGGCTTGAAGGGTTACGAGCTGTCGGCCGAGATCGGCCGGGGCGCCATGGCCGTGGTCTACAAGGCCACGCAGCTGGCCACCGGCCGCCAGGTGGCCATCAAGCGATTGGCCTTGCAGCGCGAGTTCGCGCCCGAAGACCTGCAGGACGTGCGCGACCGCTTCATGCGCGAGGCGCGCGCCGCCGGCCAGCTGCACCACCCCGAGATCCTGGAGGTCGTCGATGCGGGCCAAGACGGCGCCGACGCCTGGATCGCCTTCGAGTACGTGCTGGGGCGCGACCTCGCCAGCTTCACCCGGCCCGAGCAACTGCTGCCGGTGGCCGAAGTGCTGCAGATTGGCGCCCGGCTGGCGCGGGCCTTGGCCTATGCGCACAGCCATGGCGTCGTGCACCGGGACATCAAGCCTGCCAACGTGATGCTGGACCGCGTCAACGGCAGCCTCAAGCTGATGGACTTCGGCATCGCCCGTATTGCGGACGGCAGCCGCACCCGCACGGGCCTGGTGCTCGGCACGCCGTCCTTCATGTCGCCCGAGCAACTGGCCGGGCTCAAGGTGGACGGGCGCAGCGACCTCTACTCGCTCGGCGTGCTGCTCTATCAACTGGTCTGCGGGCGCCTGCCCCACCACGGCGACTCCATGGCGCGGCTGATGTACCAGATCGCCAACGAAGCCCCGCCCGACATCCGCCGTTTCCGGCCCGACCTGCCCGAGGCCCTCGCCCTGGTGCTGGCCCTGGCCCTGGAAAAGCGCCCCGAGCTGCGCTACCAGGACGGCGAGCAGATGGCGCGCGACCTCGACACCGTCGTCCAGATGCTCACCGGCGATGCCCCCGGCCCCATCGGGCTGGACGCCGATGTCACCCAGCCGGCTTTCGCACAAACCATGCGCTTGTCGCCAAGGGAAGCAGGGCAGAATTCGCCCTCCACCGATTCGGAAGTTCCGCCCGCCAGCTCATGACTCTGGAGTTCTTCAGTGCCACTGACGTGGGGCGTCAGCGCGACAACAACGAAGACTCGGTGGCGGTCGACGAAGAGGCCGGCCTCGCCATCCTGGCCGACGGCATGGGCGGCTACGCCGCCGGCGAAGTGGCCAGCCAGATGCTCACCGGCTTTGTCTGCGCCGAATTGGGCCGCTGGCTGCGCGAGCCGGGCAAGCAGGCCAAGGCCGGCGACGTCAAGCGCGCGATGGACATCTGCGTGGACAACGCCAACCGCGCGATCTTCAACGCCGCCAACACCAACCCGCGCTACACCGGCATGGGCACGACCCTGGTGCTGGCCGTGTTCCGCCCCGAGGGCCTGCTGCTGGGCCATGTGGGGGACTCCCGCGCCTACCGGCTGCGGGCCGGCCAGTTCGTGCAGATCACCCGCGACCACTCGCTGCTGCAGGAGCAGATCGACGCCGGCCTCCTGACGGCCGAGGAGGCGGCCTTCAGCAACAACAAGAACCTCGTCACCCGGGCGGTCGGCGTCGAAGACGCTGTGGTGCTGGAGCTGCATTTGCACGAGGTTCAGCCCGGTGATATTTACCTCATGTGCTCGGACGGCCTGTCCGACATGCTCAGCGACGCCCGGCTGGCGCAGATCCTTCAGGGAAATACCCTGTTGCCGGAAATGGCGCAGTCACTGATCGCAGCGGCAAATGACATGGGCGGCCGCGATAACATCGCGCTCATCCTTGTGCGCATCAATTCGCAAGGGCGCGTGGAATCCCGAGGGTGGTGGCCCTTTGGGCGCCGCAATCGGTAAGTAGGATGGGCAGCATTCCGATGGCTCAGACGCGCGGCTGATCCAGATTCCCAGGCACACAACAGAACTTGAGGTCTTTCATGGGCAAACTGGTGGTTTCGCTCGACGGGGTCGTGATCAAGGACGTCCAGATCACGAAGGACAAGACCACCCTCGGCCGTCGCCCCTACAACGACATCGTGATCGACAACCTGGCGGTCAGCGGCGAGCACGCCGTGCTGCAGATGGTGGGCGCCGATGTCTTCATCGAAGACCTGAACTCCACCAACGGCACCTACATCAACGGCAAAGCGATCAAGAAGCAGCTGCTGGCCGACAACGACACCATCGAGATCGGCAAGTACAAGATCAAGTTCTT
>CALMQC010000186.1 GCA_937871895.1 uncultured Roseateles sp.
ATCAAACTCCAGCCCCTTGGCCGAGTGGATGGTCATCAGCTGCACGGCGTCCTGGCCAGCTTGGGCCTGGTTGTCGCCGGCCTCCAGGGCCGCGTGCGTGAGGAAAGCAGCCAGCGGCGACATGATCTCGCCCGTCTCGGCATCCGGCGTCGCGCCCGGCGTGCCAGCCTCAGCCACCTCGTCCACGGGTAAGGCGACGGCGTCCTTGCCAAAGCCCTCCTGCGTCACAAAGGCCTCGGCCGCGTTGACCAGTTCCTCCAGGTTCTCCACGCGCTCGGCGCCGTCCTTGTCGGTGCGGTAGAAGTCCATCAACCCCGAGGTCGCCAGCACTTGCTCGATGATCTCGCGCAGCGTGTGGCCCTGGGTCAGGTTGCGGGTCGAGTCGATGAGATTGGCAAAGGCCACCAGGTTGGCGCCGCCCTTGCCCGGCACGGCCGCCACGCTCTGGAAGAGGCTGCGGCCGCTGCCCTTGGCCAGGTCCTGCAGGGTCTCCAGCGTCTTGGCGCCGATGCCCCGGGTCGGGAAGTTGACGACACGCAGGAAGCTCGTGTCGTCGTTCGGGTTCTCCAAGAGCCGCAGGTAGGCCAGCGCATGCTTGACCTCGGCCCGCTCGAAGAAGCGCAGACCGCCATAGACGCGGTACGGAATGCCGGCGTTGAAGAGCGCCGACTCAATCACCCGCGACTGCGCATTGCTGCGGTAGAGGATGGCCATCTCCTGCCGCACGAGGCCGCCTCGGTACAGCGACTGCAGCTCCTCCAGCAGCCACTGCGCCTCGGCAAAGTCGCTTGCCGCCTCGTAGACGCGGAGCTGCTCGCCCTGGCCGGCATCGGTGCGCAGGGTCTTGCCCAGGCGCTGTGCGTTGTGGCTGATCAGCTCGTTGGCGGCGTCGAGGATGTGGCCGTGGCTGCGGTAGTTCTGCTCCAGCTTGATGACGCGCGCCACGCGGTACTCGCGCTCAAAGTCGGCCATATTGCCCACGCGCGCACCGCGGAAGGCATAGATGCTCTGGTCGTCGTCGCCCACCGCGATCAGGCTTTGGCCCTGGCGGTTGTCTGGCGGGGCAAACATCTTCAGCCACGCGTACTGCAGCTTGTTGGTGTCCTGGAACTCGTCCACCAGGATGTGGCGGAAGCGATGCTGGTAGTGCTCGCGGATGGCCGCGTTGTCGCGCAGCAGCTCGTAGGAGCGCAGCATCAGCTCGGCAAAGTCCACCACGCCCTCGCGCTGGCATTGGTCGTCGTAGTTGGCGTAGATCTCGACGAGCTTGCGCGTCTGCTCGTCATGCGCCACCACGTCGCCGGGGCGGTGCCCGTCTTCCTTGCAACCCGCGATGAACCAGCCCACCTGCTTGGGCACAAAGCGCTCCTCGTCCAGGTTCATCGCCTTGATCACGCGCTTGATGGCCGAGACGGTGTCGCTCGAATCCAGGATCTGGAAGGACTGCGGTAGCTTGGCCAGCTTCCAGTGCGCGCGCAGGAAGCGGTTGCACAGGCCATGGAAGGTCCCGATCCACATGCCCCGCGCGTTGACGGGCAGCATCGCCGTCAGCCGCGTCAGCATTTCCTTGGCCGCCTTGTTGGTGAAGGTCACCGCCATCACCCCGCCCGGGCTCACCTGCCCCGTCTGCAGCAGCCAGGCAATGCGCGTCGTCAGCACCCGCGTCTTGCCCGACCCCGCACCGGCCAGGATCAGCGCCGCCTCGGCCGGCGCCGTCACGGCCGCCAACTGTTCAGGGTTGAGGTTCTTGAGAAGCGGGCTGGACGCGGCGGCCGGGGGCTGGAGATGCATCCAGGGATTGTAGGAAGGCTGTCCTCAGCCTCGCGCCCTCACCGGCACCTCGATGCCCACCAGCGACTGCGCATCGTCTGGGCAGAAGCGTTCGTCATAGCGCTCCAGCATCCAGCCGTCACGCTGGGCATACGGCGAGCCCGGCAGCAGCTTGCCGAAAATCTCGCCATAGCCCTCACCCAACTGGGCCAGCGGGAGGCGAAGCGGGCGAAGTCGCCGGCCGGCACCTCAACGCAGGCCATGCCCTCGGGCACCGGGCTGCCCGGCGCCACGGCCACGGCGGCCAGGTACTCCAGCGCATCGCCGTCA
>CALMQC010000187.1 GCA_937871895.1 uncultured Roseateles sp.
CTGGACCTGGCTGATCACCGCCTACCTGCTGATCGCCGTGATGCCGGTGCTGGCTGGCGCCATCACCATGACCCTGACTGACCGTCATTTCGGCACGAGCTTCTTCAGCCCAGCCGGCGGTGGCGACCCGGTGATGTACCAGCACATCTTCTGGTTCTTCGGTCACCCCGAGGTCTACATCATGATCTTGCCGGCCTTCGGCATCGTCAGCGCCATCGTGCCGGCCTTCGCTCGCAAGCGCCTGTTCGGCTATGCGTCGATGGTGTACGCCACGGCCTCCATCGCCATCCTGTCCTTCATCGTCTGGGCGCACCACATGTTCGCCACGGGCATGCCGGTGACGGGCCAGCTGTTCTTCATGTACGCCACCATGCTGATCGCGGTGCCGACGGGCGTGAAGATCTTCAACTGGCTGGCCACGATGTGGCGCGGCTCGATGACCTTTGAAACCCCGATGCTGTTTGCCGTGGGCTTCATCTTCGTGTTCACGATGGGCGGCTTCACCGGCCTGATCTGCGCGATGGCGCCGATCGACATCCAGATTCAGGACACCTACTACGTCGTCGCTCACTTCCACTACGTGCTGGTGGCCGGCTCCCTGTATGCGCTGTTCGCAGGTGTCTACTACTGGGGCCCGAAGTGGACCGGCGTCATGTACTCCGAGACGCGCGGCAAGATCCACTTCTGGTGGTCGCTGATCGCCTTCAACGTCACCTTCTTCCCGATGCACTTCCTGGGTCTGGCCGGCATGCCGCGTCGCTATGCCGACTACCCGATGCAGTTCACGGACTTCAACCAGATCGCCAGCGTCGGCGCTTTCGCCTTCGGTCTGGCCCAGGTCTACTTCTTCCTGTTCATCGTCGTCCCGATGATGCGCGGCAAGGGCGCCAAGGCGCCGCAGAAGCCCTGGGACGGCGCTGAAGGCCTGGAGTGGGAAGTGCCGTCGCCGGCACCGTTCCATACCTTCGAGACGCCCCCGAAGCTGGACGCCAGCGCGACCAAGATCGTTGGCTGAACCGAGCCCTGTGGTCATGACGCCTGAACAGCGCAAGAACAACCGGCGGCTGGGCCTGATCCTGGCCTCCGTTGCGGCGGCGTTTGCGATCGGTTTCGTGGCCAAGCTCGTGCTGTTCGGGCGCTGAGGACGGCAGGCCGTGGCGCGCAATCCTTTCGGCACCCTGGTCGGGGCGCTCGCGAGTGCCAACCGCGAGCTGCTGTTGAAGCTCGCAGTGATTGCCGTGCTGATGTTCGGCTTCGGCTACGCGATGGTGCCGATGTACCGCGCGATCTGCAGTGCGCTTGGCATCAATGTGCTGTCCTTGTCAGAGCGCCAAGAGATCTCGCGCCAGCAAGGGCTGGCCGACGGCAACGGGCAGGTGGATCGCAGCCGGTCCATCACGGTCGAGTTTGACGCCAATGCCCGCGGCCCCTGGGACTTCAAGCCGGCGGTCAGCCATGTCGTCGTCCATCCGGGCGAACTGGCCACGGTGATGTACGAGTTCAAGAACGTGCAAGACCGGCCAATGGTGGCGCAAGCCATCCCAAGCTATGCGCCGCATCAGGCCAGCACGCACTTCAACAAGCTGGATTGCTTCTGCTTCAGCGAGCATGTGCTGCAGCCCGGTGAGAGCAAACAGTGGCCGGTGGTGTTCGTCATCGACCCCAAGCTGCCGCGAGACGTCAAGACCATCACCTTGTCGTACACCTTCTTCGAGGTGCCCGGCAAGAGCGCAACCAAGCAGGCGGCGCTGGTCGCTCCGGGGGTGCGGTCATGAGTCAGGACCTGCGCGAGGCCGTTCAGCGCAAGATGTCTTTCAGGCAGACCGTCTCGGCGGTGGCCTGGTCGTTCTTCGGTGTCCGCCGAGGGGCCGATCACGCCAGTGACATGCAAAAGCTCAACCCCGTGCATGTCGTGATCGCCGGCCTCATTGGCGCGGCTTTGTTTGTCGTGATGCTGGTGCTGCTGGTGCAGTGGGTCATTGGCAGTGGCGTGGCGGCTGCCTGAGGCAGCTGACCCGGAATTGAAAATAGGTAGAGGAGAAAAGCGCGATGTCCGCAGCAACGTCCCACGGCAGCACGCCGTACTACTTCGTGCCGGGTCCGTCTCGGCATCCGGTCCTGGCCGCCACGGGCCTGTTCTTTGTCATCCTCGGGGCGGGCCAGTGGGTCAATGGCCACGGCTGGGGCATGTACTCGCTGATCGGCGGCCTGCTGTTCTGGGCCTTTGTGCTGCAGCAGTGGTTCCGTGACGCCATCGGTGAGAGCGAGGGCGGCCTCTACAGCGACCGCATCGACGTCTCCTTCCGCTGGAGCATGTCGTGGTTCATCTTCTCCGAGGTCATGTTCTTCGCGGCCTTCTTCGGCGCGTTGTACTGGGCGCGAGTGCATTCGGTGCCGACACTCGGCAATGCCGAGCATGCGCTGCTGTGGCCCGACTTCAAGGCCATCTGGCCGAGCGTTGCGGCGGGCAACACCGGCGCGCCCGCTGGCACGGTGGAAGCCTTCACCACCATGGGCCCCTGGCCGCTGCCGACCGTCAATACCGCGCTGCTGCTGACCTCGGGCGTGACGCTGACCATCGCCCACCATGCGCTGATTGCCGGCAACCGCAGCAAGACGATCGCATTCATGTGGCTGACCGTGCTGTTGGGCGTGACCTTCCTGTTCGTCCAGGGCTATGAGTACTCGCACGCCTACCACGAGCTCAACCTCAAGCTCAGCTCCGGCATCTACGGCTCCACCTTCTTCATGCTGACCGGCTTCCACGGTTTCCACGTGTTTGTCGGCATGCTGATGCTGCTGTTCATCACGCTGCGTCTGCAGAAGGGTCACTTCACGCCGCAACGCCATTTCGGCTTTGAAGGTGCCGCCTGGTATTGGCACTTCGTGGACGTGGTGTGGCTGGGCCTGTACCTGATCGTCTACTGGATGTGACCTGTTGGCCCCCGCCCGTGCGTACACGGGCGGCCCCCCGAGCGGGCGAAAGTCGGCTTTGGAGTGACCAGGCGACCGACTTTTCGCCTCAGCTTAGCGCCGCGCCTGCGGCGCTTTGTCGTTTGGCGACGAGGGTGTCTGATCAACGGCCGGCAGGCAGGCCCGTCGGCTGGATCCAACCCAGGGCATAGCCCAGCAACACCAAGGCGAAGATCGCAATGGACACGCCCACCCGCACCGCCAATGCGCGCGCCATTCGGGCATTGCGGCTGGCGTCGTCGTCCGTGCTGCGCTGGCCATTGCGAAGCATGAAGAAGCCTGCGGCAGCCAGCGCTGCCAGCACGCCGACGAAAGCGATAGCGACCAAGGTTTTCATGACCAAGGATTATCCGTGCCGGCTCCCGCTCGACTGAACCGCGCGCTGCTCACGGCGCTGGCCGTGTCCGGCGCCCTGGCGACGGCGTGGCTGGGTCGCTGGCAACTGCAGCGTGCTGACGAAAAGATTGCGCAGCAGCGCCGAATCGAGCAGCAGGCCGAACTGCCCGCACTGGGGGCCGCCGACCTGGCCCGCGCGGACGCCTCTCTAGACCAGGGCCGGCGCGTGGTACTGAGCGGCCGTTGGTGGCACGAGCGCACGGTCTATCTCGACAACCGACCCATGGACGGCCGCGTCGGCTTCATCGTCGTCACGCCGCTGCGCCTTGCGGATCAAGGCCTGGTGCTGGTCCAGCGCGGTTGGGTGCCGCGCAATTTTTCGGACCGTCAGGCGCTGCCCGCCTTGCCGCAAGCCGGCGACG
>CALMQC010000188.1 GCA_937871895.1 uncultured Roseateles sp.
CGTGCCATTCACCTGGGCCGTCGGCATGTGCAAGGTCTTCGGCGGCGTGCTCGACCTGCGCAAGGATCAGATGCGCGTCTTCACCCCGGGTGAGGACCGCGTGGCCGGCACCGAGGAAGTGGTGCAGGGCCTGACCAGCCCGGCCTTGGCCGAGCGCTTTGGCAGCACCTACGAGCAAGCCTCGGGCGAGGTCGAGCTGGTGCAGGAGGTGGCGCCCGAGTTCAACCACGAAGAGTTCCTGGCCGGGCGCCAGACGCCGATGTTCTTTGGCTCGGCGGTCAACAACTTCGGCGTGCAGGAGGTGCTGGACGCGCTGGTGGACCTGGCCCCGGCGCCGGGCCACCGCACCGCCATCCAGCGCGAGGTGCAGCCGGTCGAGCCCAAGTTCACCGGCGTCGTGTTCAAGATCCAGGCCAATATGGACCCGGCGCACCGCGACCGCATCGCCTTTGTGCGCGTGGCCTCGGGCAAGTTCGAGCGCGGCATGAACCTCAAGGTCGTGCGCTCGGGCAAGACGCTGCGGCCCAACACGGTCGTCACCTTCATGAGCCAGAAGCGCGAGCTGCTGGACGAGGCCTTTGCCGGCGACATCATCGGCATCCCCAACCACGGCGTGCTGCAGCTCGGTGACACCATGACCGAGGGCGAGGCCCTGCAGTACACCGGTCTGCCCTTCTTCGCGCCCGAGATGTTTCGCAGCGTCGAGGTGGCCGACCCGCTCAAGACCAAGCAGCTCAAGGCGGGCCTGCAGCAGTTGGGGGAGGAGGGCGCCATCCAGGTCTTCCGCCCCATCGCCGGCAGCGTGCTGCTGCTGGGGGCCGTGGGTCAACTGCAGTTTGAAGTCGTCGCCCACCGCCTGGAGCACGAGTACGGCGTCAAGGCCCGCATCACGGCCAGCCGCTTCCAGGTGGCACGCTGGGTGACCTGTGACGATGAAAAGGAACTCAAGCGCTTCATCGACGCCAACGACCACCGCATGGCCTATGACGCCGTCGATGCGCCGACCGTGCTGGTCGAGTACGCGCCCGAGCTGCGCGCCATCGAGTCCAACTGGCCCAAGATCAAGTTCCACGCGCTGCGTGAGCACGCGGGGCTGGTGTTCCAGCGGCAGCTGGAGGGCTGAGAGCTTGAGATGTGGCGCAATTTAGCTCTGACCCCAATTAGAAATTCCTCCCCCTAAGGGGGGATGACACCCCCTGGCAGGGGCCACTCCCCCCTGCGTTCCACCCAATGGGCGATGGGCGCGGCCAGGGCGCGCGACGAAGCTGTGTGCATGCGCCGGGACGACTGTTTCAAGCGGTCAGCACCCCCGGCGGTCCTCACACTTCAGGAGATCGCGATGGAATTCTTCAGCTCGACGCTCAGCGGCTTTCGCAGCAGTGGCGCCCGGACCCGGATGCCTGAATCTGGCCCTCTGGCCAAGTCGCAGATGCACTTCGCTGCCCGCCGCAACCCGCTGGTCTGCGGCTGGTACGACTCCAGCTTTGAACTGCTGGACGGTCTGGAGGTGACCGAGCAGCACGACGACGACCTGTACCAGCTCTGGCAACTGGCCGACAACCGCTGAGCGCCTATGAAGCCGAACGGCTGACGCTGCAAGAGGCGCCCGGCCGAGGGGGGGGCGGGGCTGGGCACCCCCCTAGTTAGAGGTCAAGCGCCCCCCCGGATGTCGCACCGACGCTGAGAATCGCGTCTGTTTGGCATCCCGCCGTTCTTGCGGGGATTGGACTCGACCATGACCCGGCAAAAACGAAGCGGCCTTCTGGGAGCGGCGCTCGCGATCTTGAGCGCCGGCGCCGCTGTCGCCCAGGTGACACCGCAGGTGCCACCCACTGCGGACCCGGCGCAACTCCAGCGCCAGCGCGAGGCCTTGGAGCTGCAGCGCCAGCAAGCCGCGCCCAAGCCCGTCGATCCCAAGTTGACCGCCCCGGCGGCCGAGCGTCCCGCCGGCAGCGAGGCACCTGGCCCCAGTTTCATCCTCAAGCGCGTGGAGTTCACGCCAAGCAGGTTCCTGACCGAGGCTGAACTGCAGGCGGTGGTGGCCGGCCAGATGGGCAAGCCCACCACCTTTGCCGACGTCAAGCGCCTGGCCATCGAGATCAATGCGCTCTACCTCGCGCGCGGCCACCTGACGGCGCGTGCCTTCGTGCCCTCGCAGCGCGTTGCCGAGGGCAACCTCAAGGTGCAACTGATCGAGGCGCAGCTGTCGGCGGTGGTGATGCCGCCCAAGACCCGGCTGTCCAAGGACTTCCTGGAGGCCGTCATCGCCACGCCGGTGGGCAGCCTGATCGATGGCCCTGCCATCAGCGAGCGCCTGACCCGGCTGCACCGCGGCACGCCTGACAACCGCATCGCGCTCGACTTCGCGGCCAGCGAGTCGCGCCAGGCCGGGCTCAGCGTGATCAAGATCGACACCGAGGAGCCGCCGCGCTGGACCGCCAAGCTTGCCGCCAGCAACGAGGGCGCCGACTCGCTCGGCAAAAACCAGCTCAGCGCCAATGTCGCGCTCAACAACCTGCTGGGCCGCACCGACAAGCTGAGCCTGCTGCTGATCGGCTCCAAGGGCTCGGTGTCGGCCAATGTGCAGTACGGCCTGCCGCTGCCCGGGCCCTTCCTGGCCTGGGGCACGCGCTTCAACGTGGGCCTGTCGCATGGCAAGACCCAGACCGTGTCGCCCGGCTTCGAGTCGGTCAAGCTCGACGGCGCCTCGTCCGGGGCCAACCTCGGCCTCAGCCAGCCGCTGTGGCGGCGCGGGGTCTGGAGCCTGGATGGCGGCCTGTCACTCGGCCTGACGCAGTCGGCCACCGACATCCAGAAGGAGCGCTTCTCCGACATCCACACCCGCTCGCTGGGCCTGACGGCCACGCTGGGCCGGCAGACCGAGGACTCGACGGCCAGCGTCGGCCTGGCCCTCAACCAGGCGCACACCAGCACCCAGGGCGACACCAGCCGCAACACCTTCGTCACCCAGCTCAACGCCAGCCTGCAGCAGGTGATTGGCGCGGGCTTCTGGCTGAACAGCCGTGCGGTGATCCAACGCACCGGCGCCCTGCAGCTGCCGTCCACCCTGCAGTTCCAGGCCGGTGGCCCCGGCACCGTGCGGGGCTACCCGTCGCCGGCGGCCTCGGGCGACCAGGGCGAGACCCTGAGCCTCGAACTGCACCGCCCGCTGACCCAGTGGTCCGAGCGCATCGACGCCTTCGTGTTCGTCGATGCAGGCCGTGTCAGCACCAAGGGGGCTGTGGCCAGCAAGCTGGCCAGCGCCGGGCTCGGGGGCAGCTATGCCGGTGACCGCTGGCAACTGGCCGTCAACGTCGCTGCGCCGCGCAAGGCCCTGCCCCAGATCCCCAAGGACAGCACGCGCGTGACGCTGCGCCTTTCGGCCGACCTCGAAAAATTCCTCTAAGACGCTGACCGCCCATGAAGACCCTGCTCATCTACGACGACCTCGTCAGCCTCAACCGCGAAGCCCATCGTGAGCTGAAACTCAAGCCGGCGGCCGACAAATTTGGGTTCGCGCGCGAGACCAACTCGGTCCTGATCGCGGCCTCTGAGCTGCCCCAGGCGGCGCTGGATTTCCCCTGCGTCTTCGTGTCCACCGAGAACGGCTACGGCCTCGCGGCCATCCTGGGCTTGCAGGCGCACGAAAACCTCTTTGTCCAGCCGGACGGCGCCTGGCGCCACGGGGCCTACCTGCCTGCGTTCATCCGGCGCTACCCCTTTGTGCTGGCCGAATCCGAGGGCGACAGCAATTTCACCGTCTGCCTCGACCGCGCCTACGCCGGCCTCAACACGCAGGACGGCCAGGCCCTGTTCGAGGCCGATGGCCGCGAGACCCCGTGGCTGGAGGAGATCAAGCAGTTCCTGGTCGCCTTCCGCCAGGAGATGGTGGCCAGCCGGGATCTGGGCCAGCGGCTCGCCGACCTGGACCTGCTCGAAGACCGCGCCATCGAGTACGAACTGCTGGGCGAACGCCAGACCTTGCGGGGCTTCAAGACCGTCAACGAGGCCAAGCTCCGCAGCCTGCCGGCGGAGGCCCTTGAGGGCCTCTCCACCCAGGGCTGGCTGGGCCTGATCTACGCGCATCTGCTGTCACTCAACCAGGTTCAAAGGCTGGCGGTCAAGCTCGACGAGCGCCGGTCCCAAGCGGCGGTGGAACGCGAGTCCGCCGCTGCCGTGCACTGAGAGTTTTCGTTCATTTGAAGTTTGGCGCCCGCCGCCTTCGGGGGCGCAAGCCAAGCCAAAGGGTCTGCCATGAATACGCCCCGTTCACTCAAGTTCCGCCGCTTTGCCACCCGCCGCAGCCCGCGTGCCGTGTGGCGCCTGTTGCGGCTGACGCCGCTGGGAGCGGGCGTGGCGGCCGTGGTGGGCGTGCCGCCCATCACCGCCTGGGCGCAGGCCAATGTGATCAAGCCCGACGGCCGCACCGCCACCCAACAGACGGTGGTGGGCACGCGCACCGACATCACCACCGGCACGGTCAAGGGCGACAACGCCTTCAACTCTTTCAGCCGTTTCGAGGTGGCGCAGGGGCAGACCGTCAATGTGCACGTGCCCAAGCAGGCCCAGCGTGTCATCAATATCGTGACCGATGCGCCGGTGCGCGTTGATGGGGTGCTCAACGGCCTGAAGGACGGTTCCCTCGCGGGCAATCTCGTCTTTGCGGACCCGGCCGGCATGGTCGTGAGCCGCAGCGGCGTCATCAATGCGCAGTCGCTGCAGGTGGTGGCCACCACGCGCGCGCACCTCGACGCGATGCTCGACGGTCAGGGCAAGGTGGGCGAGGCGGCCGTGCAGCAATTGCTGGACGGGCAGGCCCCGCGCTCGGCCGAGGGGCGGGTGCAGATCGACGGCAAGGTCAATGTGCTGGACAAGGTGCGCATCGAAGCGCGCCGCGTGGACATCGAAGGCCGCATCAAGGCCGGGGCCGATGCGCTGCACGACGCCAGCTTCCGGGCTGCCGTGTCCAGCCAGGGCATTTCGGTGGCGACGGGCATGATCGAACGCGGCGGTGTGATCGAGCTGATCGCCGACGACGCCGTCACGCTCAAGGGCCAGCTCGACGCCTCGCAGCGCGGCACTCTGGCGATGCCCGACGCCGCAGGCGCCGGCCTCGGCGGCGTGGTGACGGTGCAGGCTGAGCGCATCGAACTCGCACCCGGCTCCCGCATCGACGTCTCCGGCCTGCTGGGCGGCGGCGTGGCCACCATCGGCTCCATCAGCGCCCCGAGCGAGGCGGCGCCGGCCGCTGACGAGGCCGTGCTGCCCAGTGCTCCCAAGACCCAATCGCTGATGGCCGCCGTCACGTCCAGTGTCGAGGCCAACGCCATCGAGCGCGGCGACGGCGGGCGCATCCAGTTCCTCAGTGACGGCAGCGCCGACTTCGGCGGCTTTGCGGGCGCGCGTGGCGGGGCCATCCTGGGCCGTGGCGGCTTTGTCGAGGTCTCGGGCCGCCGCCGCGTGCAGGTCTACGGCCTGGTGGACACCACGGCCGCCAAGGGCGAGCTGGGCACCCTGCTCATCGACCCGGACAGCCTGAGCATCAGCAACGGCGTTGCCGGTGGCAGCAGCTGCCTGAATGTGAGCGACGGCGCCTGCGCCATCACCACCGGCACCATCGCCGGCCTGGCCGGCGGTGCCAACCTCATCCTGCAAGCCAACGATTCGATCTCGTTCGACGCGGGCACCCTGCTCGACCTCAGCAAGGTGCTGACGAGCGGCAGCCAGAGCATTTCCTTCCTGTCTCACGACATCACCTTGGGCCAGAACGCCAAGCTGATCACCGGCGGTGGCAATGTGAAGCTCTATGCCCTGGGTGGGCAAAGCGATGGTGTGCTGGGCTCCGGCAAGTTCAGCTACGACAGCAAGATCGGCTGGGGGCCGCTGAACATTGGCGAGCAGGTCAAGGGCGGCACCATCGAGCTGCAAAGCGGCGCGGCCATCATCACGCGCCCGGTCGCCGACCAAACCGACGCCGCCAGCGCCGCCCTGACCGGCGATGCCGGCGACGTGACGCTGCGGGCCGCCAACATCCAGTTGAACAGCGGCTCCTCCATCCTGGCCCATGCAGTGCCTGGCGGCAGCGGGACCGGCGGCTCGGTGGAGCTGACCGCTTACTCGCTGGAGCAATACCACCTGGGCAAGGCCACGGCCGATGCGCGCGTCACGCTGGCCGGCACCGTCAAGGCCAATGCCATCACCGTCAATGCCGTCGCGCGCGCCGAGGCCTCGCCCGATGGCGTCGCCGGCTTTGCCGTGAAGTTGCTGCAGTCAGGCGTGGGCGGCTGGACGGGGCTCAGCGCGGGCTACCACGAGACCCAGGCTGACGCACACGTCGAGGTGCAGAGCTCGGCAGTGCTGGAGTCCACCACCACGCTCGACATCGCGGCCGCCTCGGTCAACAAGGCGGCTGGGTCGGTCAAGGTGTTCACCGTCGACGAAAACGGCAACAACCTCGCCTCGGCGGCGGCGCTCTACGTCAAGACCGCCGGCGTGGCCGACATGCAGGTGCAAAGCGGCGCGCAGCTCACGAGCGGGGGCAAGGCCACGCTCGGGGCCTACAACGACGCCACGGCCAAGGGCCAGGTCAAGGTGCTGTCCAACAACTCGCTGGGCGGGGTGGTGGTGGGCATCGTGGAGGCGGATGTCTCCGCCACCGCCAACGTCGCCGCTGGCGCCAAGCTGAACGTCCAGTCGCTCGACCTTGCCGCGCTGCAGACCGGCAATATGCGCAGCGTGGCCAGCACCACCGTGGCGCAGCAACAGGCCAAGGATGGCGAACCGCCGCCGCCGCAAGCCTCCGTTGGCACGGCTGTGGCCGTCAGCGAGATCAAGGCGCAGAGCGCGGCCACGCTGGGCGCGAGCCTGAGCAATGTTGGCGACGTGAACGTGGTGGCCGACACCTCGCTCTGGCAAAACTACACCGCCTCACGCAACGACGTGGGCGGCGACCCGACCATTGCCGACAAGATGCTGATGTCGGTGGCCGGCAAGATCAGCCCCTTTGCCTCCAACCAGGGCAAGCTGTTCGCGTGGCTGGGCGCCAAGTTCGACAAGCTCGGCAACCTCAGCAAGGGTGCACCACCCATCAAGGCCGGCGCGGTGATCACGGTCAACGAAACCGATCTGGGCTCCAAGGCTCAGATCGGCAGCGGCGCGGTCATCAACTCCAGCGGCAATGTGGCCGTGATCTCGGCCACCGAAGACCGCTCGATGCACAACATCGCCGAGAGCAAGGTCAACACCCAGGACCAGGTCAACAACGGGCCCATCATCAACGCCGCCGTGGCGGTGGGGCTCTACACCCACGCGGCCGAAGCCACCGTGGGCCAGAACGCCCAGATCACGGCCCAGCACTTCGGCAGCTACGCCGACATCTACCAGCCGCTCGACGTGACCTGGCTGGCCGGATTCAGCATGGATGGTTTGCGCGATCCGATTGCGCTGTTCAAGCACTTCGCGCCGCCCAACTTCGGCATGCCGCAGTTCGTGTTCACCTCCTGGGCGACGGCGCTGGCCGAGCAAAAGCAGGCTGAAGACGCGAGCAAGGAGAACACCAATGCCATCACCGGTTCGGTGAACTGGACCGTGTTCAACAACAGCGCCAAGTCCTGGGTGGGCAGCGGCGCCAAGATCACGGCGCTGGGCGCTGATCAGGACTGGACCGTCAGCTGGAAATCGCCCACGGCGCCCCTGCTGGACGGCGATGCGAGCATGAATGGCGAGCCGGCCAACGCCGTCTCCAACATCCTTCTGGAGACGGTGGACGAGGTCAAGGCGCTGGGGCAGCCGGTCACGAATTTCGTCGGCGAGATCACCGACTTCTTCAACAACAAGCCCGTGGTGCTGGGCATCACGCTGCGTGACTCGCTGACCTTCACCAAGGCGCTGGACGTCAAGGCGCGCAACCAGAGCGCCTTCCTGACCTTCACCGGCCAGCCGGTGGACTTCGGCGTCAAGTCCGTCAACCTGGGCGCCCAGGGCGGCAAGCTGGCGGTGGGCGGCGCGTTCAACTACGCCTCGGCCGAGCACAGCACCATCGCCGGCATCGACGACGGCGTGGTGGCGCGGGCCGAGTTGGGCACCATCGGCGTGGATGCGCTGAGCCAGGACCGCATCATTGCCGTGACGCCCACGGCCGGAAAGGGTGAGGGCTCGGCGGTCAACATCATTGCCGCCTACTCGCAGCTCGACAACAAGACCGTCGCCGTGCTGTCCAACAAGGCCGACGTCAAGGCCGAGCGCCTGGGCGTCACCGCCACCGAAGACGTCTCGGTCTGGAGCGCCGCCGGTGCGGCCGCCTTCGGTGAGTCTTCGGCGGCCGTGGGCATTGCGCTGGCCGTGAACGACCTGAGCGGCCGCACCGTGGCCGCCATTGCCGACCCCGGCGCGCTGGACGTGGGCGCGGTGCGCCCCGACAACTTCGGCGGCAAGAATGCCGTCGGCAGCGTGAACGTGCCGCAGGTCGAGGTGCTGGGCCTGACCCAGGGCACCAGCGGCGCCATCGCCGCGTCGGCCTCGGCCGTCAGCACCAAGGACAACAGCCAGGACGACCAGGCCAAGAGCGACGAGCCCAAGAGCGGCCTCTCCAAGCTGATGGAGAAGGTCAAGACCAAGACCAGCAGCATGCGGCAAGGCCTGGTGGACAAGCTCGCCACCGACAAGCCCGGCACCTTCTCCGACCTGCGCAACAAACTCAGCGACAAGGTCAAGGAAAAGCAGCAAGCCACGGCCGCCCCCAAGCCCATGGAGGCCAGCAAGATCGCGTTTGCCGCAGCCGGCAGCTCCACCGTCAACCTGGGCGACCTGGACACCAGCTCCCTGATCGACCACGCCAGCCTGGCCTACCTCGGCACCAAAACCTCCGGGCTCAGCGACCCGACCAGCCTCAGCGCACGCGCCGTCAACGACACGCACCAGTACTCCGTCTCGGGCTCGCTGGCCGTGCTCAAGCTCAAGGCCCCGCAGACCCAGACCGGCTATGGCGTTTCGGGCGCCATCGCGCTCGACCTCGAAGACAACGACACCCTGGCCCGGGTGTCCGACTCCGCCGTCAAGGACTATGGCCGCGTGGGTGTCGAGAGCCTGTCCTCGGGCCAGCGGATCTCCGTGGGCCTGGGCATTGCAGGCTCCGGCGGCAACAAGCCCAGCTACATGCTGAGTGCGTCCTATTCGATGACGGACTCGGACAACTCGACCATCGCCGCCTTCGATGGCGGCAAGGTCAGCAGCAGCAACGACAACTTCCGCTCCGCGCTGGAGGTGCTGAGCTACGACAAGACCGAGACCGGCGTGGGCGCCGGCGCGCTGACCGTGCAGGCCAACAAGGGCGGTGCGGCGGGGGCTTCGGTGGGCGTGGCCTTGATCCACAACCAGGTCGAGTCGCGCGTGGCCGGGGCCGACAGCGACAAGCTGTCTCAGGTGGACGTGCGGGCCTATGACCCCGTGGTGCTCGGGATCGGCGCGGCATCGGTCGGCGTCAACACCGACAAGAAGAGCACCACCATCGAGGGCGCGGTGACCTACGGCGAGGTCGAGAACACCACCCGTGCGCTCATCACCGACCGCAATGGCACGAACAGCACCATCAAGGCCCAAGACGGCGTGGTGGTGCAGGCCACCGATGTGACGCCGCAGACCTTCAAGGACCGCTTTGCCACCGTGCTGGCGGCCGACGGCACGCCCGCGCCGGACAGCGACTACGACTACGGTGCCTCGCTGCGCCAGCAGCGCCAGGAGTCCTTCGGCGGGCAGTCCATCGGCACCACCCAGCCCGGCGCGTTGATGATCGGCGTGGCCGGCGGGGTGGCCGTGGGCACGGGCAATGACGCCGGGGCGTCCGCCGCCCTGGGCCGCATCGCCAGCGTGCATGAAGCGGTGCTGGAGGGCAGCACCGTCAACGCCAGCAACGTGCAGGTGGATGCCACCGATGCCACGCTGATGGTCAACGTCGGCGTCGGCGTGGCCGGCACCAGCGGCAAGGTGGCCCTGGTGGGCTCGGTCGCCGTGACGATCGACGAGTCGCGCGCCACGGCGCGTGTCGGTGATTACGGCAAGACCACGCAGGTCACCACGACGGCGGCCGAAGGCCTGGGGGTCACCTCCGCCTCGGCCGACAAGGTCTTTGCGATTGCCGGTGCCATCGGCATCTCGACCCAGGGCTCGGCCGGCGGCCTGGCCGGCACCGTGGGCGTCAACTCGGCGGTGTCCGAGGCCTTGGTCCGCAATGCGACCGTGAACGCGGCCGACACGCGCGTTGAGGGGGCCACGTCCAGCCAGCACATCAGCGTGGCGGCGGCTGGCGGCTACGGCGCCAATGCGTCCATCAATGGCAGCTTCGTCATCAACTTTGCGACCGAGCGCACCACGGCCCAGGTCAACGATTCGGCCGTCACCGGCAGCACGCTGAGCGTCAAGGCCGGCGACGACGCAAGCCTCGCCGCCCAGGTCTACACCGGCGCGGGCTCCTTCGGCTTCTCCAAGGATGTGGCCGGCGGCGCTGCGTTGACGTCCAACACCGTCGCGTTGAACCGCGAGGCGACGGTGGACCGCAGTGAGCTGACGCTCGGCGCGGCCAGCGATGCGCTGGTGGTGCAGGCGGACTCCAGCGTCAAGATGATTGGCGTCACCGTGGCCGGCGGGGGTGGCACCGGCGTGGCCTTCAACGGCGCCATCAGCTCCAACGAGATCGCCAACGTCACCAAAGCCCGCGTCTCGGGCAGCACCGTCACCCAGACCGGTGGCGCCAGCGTGCTGGCCGCCGACCGCTCCGAGATGAACTACGGCACGGGCGCGGTCTCGATCGGCTCCGAGGCCGGTATCGGCGTGGCCATCGGCTTCAACCTCATCACCAATGACGTGACGGCCCAGCTCCAGGGCACCGACTCGCTCGGCCAGGTGCGCGGGACCGGCAAGGTCGCGCTGGGCGACGCCCGCATCTCGGCCACCAGTGACGAGAAGATCGTCAACGCCAGCTATGGCGTGGGCGGCTCCAGCACCGTGGGCGGCGCGGGGTCGATCTCGGTCAATGTGATCGATACCGACGTGACGGCCCACATCGGGCGCGGCGCGCAGGTGACCGCCGACGGCACCGTGGTGGTGGATGCGCAAGGCCAGGACGACATCAAGGCCTTTGCCGGCGCCTTGGGCCTGGGCGGCAACGCCGGCGTCGGGCTGTCTTCCAGTGTCAATGTGATCCGTGGCGCCACCGAGGCCAGCGTGGGCGCCGATGGCGAGACCCGCACCCACGTGGATGCCAAGGGCCAGGGCAATGGCACGGCCGTCAACACCGGCGTGCTGGCCAGTGCCATCCCGGGCATCACCGCGCCCAACAACGAAGACAGCGGCGCGCTGCAACGCTTCAGCGGCATCACCGCGATGACCGACTACGACGCCACGCGCGCCAAGATGCGCGAGACCACCGAGACGGTGAAGGGCTTGGCGGTCAATGCGACCTCGCTGCGCCACGTGCTGTCCTACGACACCACGGTGGGCGGGGCGACGGAGGGCGTGGGGATTGGCGCCAATGCGGATGCGCACGTCATCAGCAGCACGACCAAGGCCGAGATCGCCAACGCCGCGATCAACCAGAGCGTGGCGCCGGCCGCGACGGCCGACGTGCGCGTCAAGTCCACCAGCCACCATGTGCTGTCGAGCTTTGGCTTCAGCGGCGGTGTGGGCACCGGCGGCGGTGCCGGCGCCTTGGGTGGCGATGTGTTCAAGACCAGCACCACCGCGCAGGTGCGCGACAGTGCCGTCAAGGCCGGGCGCGATGTCGTCGTGCGTGCGTCCAACGAGTCCGCGCAGAACGGCATCCTGGCCGGCGCAGCGGGCGGTGGCTCGGCCATCGCCGGCTCGGTGGGCGTGGTGGTGTTCGACGGCGACGTCGAGGCCGCCATCCTCGGTGGCACGACGCGTGCCGACCGTGACGTGGCGGTGGACGCCGACAACGCGCAATTGCTCAACCAGATCACCGGTGCCGGTGCCATCGGCGTGGGTGGCCTGGCGGCCGCCGGGTCGGTGGCGGTGGCGGTGTCTGACACCACCACCCGCGCGCTGATCGGGCGCAGCACCGACGTGGGCCAGCCCACCGTCGTGCAAAGCGGCCGCGACGTGGCCGTCACCGCAGACAGCAGTAACTCCATCAACACCTTCACCATGACCATCAGCGGCGGTGCCGGCACGGCCGTGGCCGCATTGGCCAGCGTGGCCGTGGTGACCAACGAGACCACGGCCAGTGCCCGGCATGCCGATGTGCAGGTGGGCGTGGCCGAGGGCTGGAAGCGCGTGGTCGGCGTTGCTGCCGATGACGCCAGC
>CALMQC010000189.1 GCA_937871895.1 uncultured Roseateles sp.
GCCATGCCCTACATCGGGCGCGGCTGACTACTTCAGCTTGATCTCGCCGTACCAGGTCTTGGCGCGGCTGCGGGTGTTGTCGGTGTCGGTCATGTAGGCGAAGGACACGAGCTTGCCGGGTTCTTCGCCGAAGGCGAGGCGGAAGTCTGCTGCCAGGTCACGTTTGTGGTCGCGCCAGTGGCGGCGCTCGCCGGGGCCGGAGTCGATCACGATCTTGCGGATGCGGTCGCTGCGCGGGTGGATGACGACAGTGCCCACGGGCAGCTCGGCATCCCAGACGTAGACGAGGCTGGCATAGGGCGGCGTGTGGCCCGTGAGGGCGTGCGCCAGCTCGAACATCATGCGGGTCTTGAGGGGCAGGGCATCGATATCGCCTTCGAAGCCGAAGACCACGCGCGCCACGGCGTCAGAGCGCTCGGCAACGCCGACGTTGGCATTGGGCAGCATGTCCTGCACCCACCATGAGAACTCGACCTCGTGGGCATCCTGCGGCCCCGTGGGCAGGCGCTTCATCCAGAAGCTGGCGGAGCCATCGGCTTCTGCGACCAGTGCGCGGCGGCCGTCTTTCTCGGCCCAGCTGTAGCGCGTGGCGCGCTTGCCGGGGATGGGGACGTTCTCCCAGCCGTCCGCGCCGGGGCTGACGGCCGGCGGCGCAGACGCGCAGGCCGCCAGCAAGGCGGCCAGGACCGTGATCAGCGAGGTGCGTAGCGGCGTGAACATGGAGCAAGAGCCTCTTCAGCGTCGGCCCAATTCGATCACGCAGCTGTGACAGCGTGATGGTCGCCAAGCCGCCGTAGTCGCGGCCGCGTCAAACCCGTCACGCGCCAGCGCGGTTTGCGAGTGTTCAGGTTCAGCGGGCCGCGCGCTGCGCCTCGGCCGCCAGCACCGAGGCCAGGGCCTCGTCGGGCGTGACGGGGCCGTCAAGCGCATCCACCTCGACGACGACGAGGTAGCCCGCCAGCGACTCGGTGGCCACGCGGGCATAGGCCTGGGCCAGGCGCAGCTGCTGACTGCTGAGCAGCTGGCCGGTGCCGGCGTCCCATTGCTCGGGCGCCACCAGGCAGCCGGCAGAGGGCGTGCCGGGCAGGAAGCGCGCCGCCGGGTGGTAGGCCTCGGTGCGCACCACGCTGCCATGCGCCAAGATCTCGTCGCGCCCGGCACGGCCGGCCAGCCAGGCTTCCTTGAAAGGCCCATACGAGCGCCAGCTCGGCGGCAGGAAGCTCTCGTACACCGCCTCGCTCCAGCCCTCGCTGCGGTCGGCGTGCTCGAACTCGGCGACCGTGGCCTCGATGGGCAGCTTGCTATGCAGGAAAGGCGTGGGCCCGATGGTGGGGTTGCTGGCGGCCACGCTGCTGCCCACGATGGTGAACAGGCCCTGGGGCGTGTTGCCATTGGTGATGGTGCCCGGCAGGCCTGAGCGGGCCAGCGCAAGCTGGGGGATGGCCAGCAGCGCGCCGTTCGCCTCGCGCAGGAAGCGGCCATCGGGCGCGCGCACCAGGGCCAGGCCCATGTGCTGGCGTCCCGGTCGCTGCAGGCTGAACACGGCCGGGTAGCCGGGCCGCAGCGGCGCGGCGAGCAGTTCGGGCAGGGGCGGACGAGAGTCCGACGCCGAGTCCAGCCGTTGCATCAGCGCCATCAAGCGCGCGTCATCGCGCCATTGCGGGAACTGCCGCAGCACGCGCTCGCGCAGCCTTGCCTCGACCCCGGGCATGCCGGCGGCCAGCAGGGTGTACGCCGCGATTGCAAAGGGCTTGGTCTCGGGCAGTTGCGGCAGCAGGGGCTCGATCGGGGGTGCGGCCTCTTGCGGGTAGAGCGTGTGGGCGGCCGTGAGCAGCGCGCGCTGGCTGTTGGCGTCCAGCGCCGGCAGCTTGGGCAAGGCTGCCAGCAGCAAAGGGCGGGCGGTGTCGATCTCGGCGTCGTAGTGGGCCGCGAGGTCAAGCAGGCCGGGCAGGGCGGCCAGGCGCTCGGGGCCGTCCGGCAGGGCCAGGCCGCTGCGCAGGCGGGCCAGGTCGGCCTCGCGCTGGGCTTGCTCGCCGGCATCGCTGGTGGCGGGCCACTGCAAATCGGTTGGGCGCAACGCCAGCAGCTGGGACGCCGTGTAGCTGGGGGGCGCTGGCGGGGGGCGGACGGTGCTGCAGCCGGCCAGCGCCAGCAGCAAGAGCGCGGCGCCCCGCAGGCGCCAGGAGTGCGCATTCATGAGGGCAAGGTTACCCCGGGATGTCGAGAGCGCAGCTTCTGCTTCGTCGTGCTGACAATCGCCGCCGACAAACTCTCTGGCCTGCCCATGAAACACCTGCTGCTCGCGCTCTGCCTCCCCATGACTCTGGCGCACGCCGCGCCCGTCACCTACCAGATCGACCCCGCCCACACCTTCCCCAGCTTCGAGGCCGACCACATGGGCATTTCGGTCTGGCGTGGCAAGCTCAACCGCAGCAGCGGCAGCGTGGTCTACGACAAGGCCGCAGGCACGGGCACGGTCGAGGTGAACATGGACCTGTCCAGCATCGACTTTGGCCTCTCGGCCATGAACGATTGGGCGCGTGGGCAGTCCTTCTTCAACCTCGGGAGCAAGCCCGGCACGGCCGTCTACAAGGGCCGGCTGGCCGCGCCGGTGAACGGCGTGCCGAGCAAGGTGGAAGGGGAGTTGAGCCTCAACGGCGTGACGCGGCCGGTGACGCTGTCCATCAGCGCGCTCAAGTGCGTCCCGCACCCGCTGTCAAAGCGTGATCTCTGCGGTGCGGATG
>CALMQC010000190.1 GCA_937871895.1 uncultured Roseateles sp.
CGCAGGACGCGGTGGCGGCGATGACGCGGGTGGAGCGCTGGTTTGAACCGCAGCCTGCGGCGGCGGACCGTTACGACCGCCTTTTCACCGAGGTCTACCGCCCGCTCTATGGCCGCGTGCGGCCGGTGCTGCGGGCGCTGCATCGGTTGGGGGTGGGGTCAGAATGAGTGACTGCGACATTGCCGGGGCACGCTGCTTACCCCAGTTCCTCCTGGCTGCTGGCTCGGGGACCTTCATGTCAGGAGGGCGCCATGGGCTTTAAGCGCGGCGGAAAGCGGCAAGGCTTTGGCGGTCGCAGCTTGCTTCCTAGGAAACGCTTGCCGTCGCAGACACGGGCCCTCTATGACGAAGTCTTGGCAACAAACTCTTCTGTCTTCCGGCTTGCCGCTGGAGAACGACATTTATCTGCATCTCTCCAAGCGGGGATGCATCGGCCGTTTCGAGTACTCGTACCTGAAACCGGACGAGAACTCTGTTGATCGGGAGTTCTCGTACGACATTGATACGTCGTACATCCGAGGCCCCTACTTCATGCACCTGATGATCGAGTGCAAATACCGGCATCCCGGCGCTCGATGGGTCTTCGCGCCAGCTGAGTACGGTGGCCCAGACGAGCTTGAGTCAAACGACTTCTTGCATGTCGTCGACGACTTTATGGCACCGAAGTTCGCCTACCGGTCGCGATTTCCTCGCACGTTGGCGCCGTTGTGCAGCAAGGGCGTTGAGCTTCTCGCGGACGGTGCGAACGAGAAGACGATCACGCAAGCCACGCATCAGCTTGCGTATGGACTTGCGCCGCAACTGGCGTCATCGATTGAGCATCAAGTAGGTCGCTTGCTCGCGGCGGACATGGCGTTCTTCAACATTCCGGTTGTGATAACAACCGCAGAGCTATTCCGACTGAATGCGGCGACCTCAATTCAGAAGATTCGAGACGCCCGGGAGATCGAGGATGTCGCGACCAAAGCAGACTGTCTGGTACTGAAGTACCTCCCTGGCGCTGAGCTGCAGCGCTACAACAGGAAAGTGCTCCAAGCTCACCTAGACCGCTCTGACGCGAAGAAGCTCAAAGCTGCGTTCAATTCCTACACAAAGGATCTCCCACATTGGTATGCCAGCCTGGCCGCTGATCAATGCCCGCGTGCGATGGTGATCATTTCTGTCGCAAGTTCATACGCGGGTCTCGACAGCCTCTTTGGCTACCTTGACGAACTAGCCGTGCCAAGCCAGAAGCTGAAGGACGAGATCAGTGCTCAGGAGAAGGAGCTGCAAGAGATGCTGAAGCAGCTGCAGAAACACACAAAAGGCATGCCCAAAGGGCGCAGGGCAAGTTGACACCAAACCCCCTGCTCAGCACGACTCAGTGACTTGCGATGCGGCCCTGTTGTTGAACTCACTTACACCCCCAACCACAGCCGTTGAAACCTTGGCGAGCGGCAGGACAGCCGCCCATTCATCAGCGCCAACCCATCGCGCTCCGCCAGCGTCGGCTGCGCGGGTGTGGTGAGCAGCGAGCGGCCAAGGCCGAGCTGGTGCGCCGCAGGCTCCCAACTGAGGCCGATGGCTTCGGCCAGCGTGGGCAGCACGTCCACGTGCGTGAACTCGCGGTGCTGGTCGATCATGGGCAGGGGCTGGCCGTTGGCGTCGTAGCGGGCGAGCGCATGGAAGACGCTGCGGCCGTCCAGGTCGGGGGCCAAGTCGTCGTCGCCCAGCAGGGGCTCGGGGTTGAGATGGTCACCCATCACCCAGACGACCTTGGGCCGGCCATTGCGCTCGGCGACGAAGCGGCGGACGAGGCTGTCCACGGCCTTGTCGGCACAGCGCAGCGCGCTGCGCATCACATCTTCGGGCTCTACGCCTTCGCGGCGCACGGTGCAGCCGGGGTCGAGCGTGCCCATGGGGCCGTGGGTATCCACGGTGAGCAGCAGCGAGAGGCGCGGCGCGCCGGAGCGACGGGGGCGCTGCATGTCGGCCCAGGCCAGCTCGACGAGGCCGGCGTCGAGCACGCCCCAGCCTTCGACCTCGGCCTCGGGCGCAATGCGGCGCCACTCCTCGCGGCCAAAGCGGCGGGCCACGGCGTGGTCCTTGAGGAACTGGCCCTTGCCGGCGAACTTGAGCGAGGCGCCGCCGTAGAAGCTGATGTCCCACCCAAGCTGAGCCATCACGTCGGTGAGGCAGCGGCCGCCGGAGAAGAAGCGGGTGCTGTACTCCAGCGTGTTACGACTCATCAGGCCCACGGGCTGCAGGGGCAGGCCGCACAGCGCGGTGAAGATGCCGCCCATGGTCCAGCTAGCGCCGCTCAAGTTGCGCAGGCTGCCAAGGGTCTGCAGGTCGTCGCGCAGCTGGGTGAGGCGGGGCAGCAGCGGGGCGTCGGGGTGGCTGGGGTGCACGTATTCCTCGTCGAGCGACTCGACAAAGACAATGAGCACATCGGGCGCTTGCGCAGGCGGCTGCCACTGCTGCGCGCCCGGGTCCACGTAGTAGCTGGCCAGGTAGTCGGCGCCTTCGGGGTCGGGCTCGCAGGGGTCGTGCACGGTGGCGTTCACCGAGACCACGGCGCCCACGGTCAAGGCCGACCACGCCGCCACGCGCAGCAGCCGCGCGCAGCGGCGCACGGCGCAGAGGCTCAGGGCCGTCAACAGCAACACGGCCAGCAGGCAGCGGAAGCCACGCCACAGCATGCGCGGGTCGGCGTAGTCGAGCCCGCCGTGTTGGAGGTGAAAGAGCACCTGGTCCCAGGTGACCTGGCCCAGATAGGTGCGCAGGAACCAGGTCGCACCCACCACCGTCCACAACACCAGCAGCCCGAAGCCCGCCAGCCCCCACATCCAGCGCGCCGTCAGGGCGCCTGTCGCTCGTTCTCGCCACATGGGGCGCGACTGTGTCGAGCCCAGGTTGCTGGCGCTGTCTCCCGATGTAGAGAAGTGTTGGGCGCCGGAAAAGCCGTCTTTACCCGCCGGCTAGGGAAGAAGCCGGCTTGAGCCAGCGTTGCGCCGCCACCGTCACGGCCCAGCAGATCCAGCCGGTCCACATGGTGTGGCTGGGGTAGTGCGCGCCGCGCAGCAGCTGGCCCACGCCGTACACCGCGCCGAGCAGCACCACCGCCACGAGCCAGGCCCGTGCGGCGCGTGGGTAGGCGCGCGCCAGGGCCCAACCGCCCGCCAGGTAAGCAAAGGCGGCGCTGGCGTGGCCGGAGGGGAAGCAATGCCCCGGCCCGCCATCGCGCACGCCGAAGCGCCAGTGCGACACGTACTCGGCCATGCCACCAAAGGCTTGCAAGTCCCACGGGCAGCTGGAGAGGCTGGCGCGCTTGAGCAGCGAGATGCAGGCGAGGCTGACCAGGGTCACGATCAACCACCAAGTTCGCTCGCGGCGCGTGAGGGCCGGCAGCACGCGGGGCGTGAGATTGGCCGCGACGATGAGCAGCATGGCGGCGTAGGACACGAGCCGGCCGCCTTCGTGGATCAGCTGCTTGGTGACCCAGGCCTCGCGCAGCGCAAAGCCGCTGGGGCTGCCCACGGCGAGCATGACGGCCATGTCCAGGCCCGAGGCGTCCCAGGCGAGCAGCAGCACGAAGCAAATGGCCAGCGCGATGAGGGCGCGGCGCGTGGGCAGGGAGACAGGCAGGGAGGCTGACATGGAGGGCATTGTCTACACTGGCTTGATGCCCGCTGCAGTCCCCGCCACCCCCTTTGACCCCGCCCGCGCCATCGCCATGGGCCGCCAAGCCCTGGCCGTGGAAGCGCGCGCTTTGAGCGAGCTGGCGCCCCGCCTCGGCGAGGCCTTTGCGCAGGCCGTGGCGCGCATCCTGGCCTGCCAGGGCCGCGTGGCGGTGATGGGCATTGGCAAGAGCGGCCACGTGGGCCGCAAGATCGCGGCGACGCTGGCCTCCACCGGCACGCCCGCTCTCTTTGTGCACCCGGCCGAGGCCAGCCATGGCGACCTCGGCATGGT
>CALMQC010000191.1 GCA_937871895.1 uncultured Roseateles sp.
AGACCATGGAGATGCCGCCGCCCAGCAGCCGTGACTGCACCAGCCTCATCGTCTCCGTGGCCAACCGCCCAGGCGCCATGCACGACCTGCTGGTGCCGCTGAAGACGCACGGCGTGTCCATGACGCGCCTGGAGTCGCGCCCGGCCCGCACCGGCCAGTGGGACTACTACTTCTACATCGACCTCGACGGTCATCCCAGCCAACCCCACGTCGCGGCGGCCTTGGCGGAACTGCGCGAGATCTGCGCGTTCTTCAAGCTGCTCGGCGCCTACCCCCTGAAGAGTTGAAGTCCGCCATGTACCAGCAGCTTGGGGTGATCGGTTGCGGACTGATGGGCGGCAGCTTCGCGCTCGCGCTCAAGAAGGCAGGGTTGGTCAAGCGCGTCGTGGGCTACAGCAAGTCGCCCTCCACCACCGAGACCGCCCGCAAGATGGGCGTCATCGACGTGGCTGCGGAATCCGCTTTGCTGGCCGTCTCGGGTTCGGACATCGTCTTGATCGCAGTGCCCGTTGCCGCCACCGAGGCCACGCTCAAGGCCATCCGGCATCTGGTCAATCCGGGCGTTCTGTTCATGGATGTGGGCTCGACCAAGTGCGACGTGGTGGACGCCGCCAAGCGCGCCCTCGGCGACCGCGTTGCCGGCTTCGTGCCCTGCCACCCCATCGCTGGCAAGGAAGCCGGCGGCGTCGCCAATGCCGACGCCACGCTGTATCAAGGCTGCAAAGTCATCATCACGCCCTCGCCCGTGACGGACCCGGCCCAGGTGCAGCGCGCCACGGATGTCTGGTCAGCCGTTGGCGGTCAGGTCGTGCGCATGCGGCCACAGCACCATGACACCGCATTTGCCGCCGTCAGCCACCTGCCGCACCTGCTCGCATTCGCCTATTTCAACGCCGTGGCCACCCAGGCACGTGGGCCGGACTTCCTGTCGCTGGCCGGCCCGGGTTTCCGGGACTTCACGCGCATCGCCGCCAGCGAGCCCGCCGTCTGGCGCGACATCCTGCTGGCCAACCGTGCCGACCTGCTGGCGCAAGCCCACAAGTTCCGCGAGGCCCTCGACGGCTTCGAGCGCCTGATCGAAAGTGGCGACCCCGTCGCCCTCGAAGCCGCCATCCGCAAGGTCTCCGACGCGCGCGCTTCCTGGCAGCCTTCTGACCGACCCAGCCCCACAGGCTCCAACCCTGCAGCCCGCCCGGGCGGCAAGTGATGTTCAAGATCCCCTTCCTCGACCTCCCGCCCCTGCGCAGCGCCGCAGGCACCGTGCGCCTGCCCGGCTCCAAGAGCATTTCCAACCGCGTGCTGCTGCTGGCTGGCCTGTCTGAAGGCCGCACCGTCGTGCACGACCTGCTGGCCTCCGACGACACCGCCGTGATGCTCAACGCCCTGCGCGCCCTAGGCTGCGGCGTCGATGTGCAAGCTGCCGGCCCGGTCGTCATCGATGGCATCGGCGCGACCGTCAAGGTGGCCGCGGCCAAGCTCTTCCTGGGCAACGCAGGCACCGCCATGCGGCCGCTCACCGCCGCGCTGGCCGTGCTTGCGGCGACCCAGGGTGGCAGCTTCGAGGTTTCGGGCGTGCCGCGCATGCACGAGCGCCCGATTGGCGACCTGGTCGATGCACTGCGCGGACTGGGCTGCGCGATCGAAGACCTGGGCAAGCCGGGCTACCCGCCGCTGCGCCTGCATGGGCCGTCCAAGCTCCGCTTGAGCGAAGCAGTGCGCGTGCGCGGCGACGTGTCCAGCCAGTTCCTGACCGCCTTGCTGCTGGCGCTGCCCCTGGTGGCTGAGCAGGACGTGCGGATCGAGGTGATCGGCGAGCTGATCTCCAAGCCCTATGTCGAGATCACCCTGGCCCTGCTGGCGCGCTTTGGCATCCAGGTCCGCCGCGAAGGCTGGCAAGCCTTCGTGATTCCGGCGGGCAGCCGCTACCGCTCGCCGGGCGAGGTATTCGTCGAGGGCGACGCGTCGTCGGCGTCCTACTTCGTGGCGCTCGGCGCCATCGCTGCCACGGGCACGCCCATCCGCATCGAAGGCGTGGGCAGCGAGTCCCTGCAAGGCGACGTCCGCTTTGCCGAAGCCGCCATCGCCATGGGCGCCGCCGTCACCACGGGCCCCAACTGGCTCGAAGTGAAGCGCGGCCAGTGGCCGCTGCGTGGCATCACCCTCGACTGCAACCACATCCCCGATGCCGCCATGACCCTGGCGGTGATGGCGCTGTACGCGGACTCACCCACGACGCTGACCAATATCGCAAGTTGGCGCGTCAAGGAGACCGACCGCATCGTCGCCATGGCCACCGAGCTGCGCA
>CALMQC010000192.1 GCA_937871895.1 uncultured Roseateles sp.
CGATGCGAGGATCGAGCCGCCCACGGCGATCCCCGGGAACTTCTCAGCGACGCCCGCGAGCGCCCCAGACGGCCCAGCTACAGCAGCGCCGAATGCCTGGACGGCCGCGCCGCCCTGCACGAATGCGGCGCCGGCCGTCCCGCCAGGAGCGGCGGCCGGAGCTGCTGGCGGCCGTGGCCGCACGCGCGTTTGAGCAGCTGGGCGCAACGATGCAGGCCAGCGCGTCAGCCCAGGCCGAGCCGCGCGAGCAGCTGCTGGCCATCGCCGAGGCCTATGTGCATTTCGCGCGCGTCAGCCCGGCGCGCTTTCGCCTGATGTTCGGGCCGCTGCTGGCCACGCGTGCCCAGCACCCCGCCTTGGATCAGGCGGCCGCCGCCAGCTTTGCGGTGCTGCTGGGCGCCGCCGAGCGGCTCGACGCCCGGCTTGCGCTGCCTCTCGCCCTCACGGGCTGGAGCCTCGCCCATGGCCTGTCGCACCTCTTGCTGGACGAGGCCTTTGCCGGCCTCAAGGTCGCACTGCCGGAGCCCGAGTTGCTGGTGCGCCAACTCAGCGCGCTGGTGCTGGCCGGGCGATGATGCGTGCTTGCGTGACCTGGAGCTTCATGATGGGGACGATGCATCAGTCAATCCAAAAGCTGGGCCTGGTCCTGGCGCTGCTATCCGGCCTGAGCGCCGCTGCGGACGCCGAGCCGGCGGGCGTGGCGCAGCTGGCGTGGTTGAGCGGCTGCTGGCGGGGCGAGGCGGGCGAGGCCGGCACCCAGGAGCAGTGGATGCCTCCGGCCGCCGAAAGCATGCTGGGCATGAGCCGCACCGTGCGTCAAGGTCGCACGGTGGCGTTCGAGTTCATGCAGGTGCGGGAGCACGCCGAGGCAGGCCTCGTCTTCATCGCGCAACCCTCGGGCCGGCCGCCCACCACGTTCCGCCTGCTGAAGCTCGGCGCCGCCGAGGCGGTATTCGAGAACCTGGAGATCGATTTCCCGCAGCGCGTGCGCTACGCGCGCTTGAGCGACAGCCACCTGGCGGCCAGCATCGAAGGCAGCCGCAACGGCCAGCCACGCCGCATCGATTTCGCCTTCACACGTGCCGCCTGTGACAGCACCGGCCCGGAGTCGCCGCGATGACCGCACCCCAGCGGGCCGTGGTCTGGACAACCTGGCTCGACCGTCTGGCGCCCCCCGCCTTCATCTTCATCTGGGCCACCGGCTACCTGGCCGCCAAGGCCGCCGCGCCGCATGCCGATGCGCTCACCTTCCTCGTCTGGCGCTATGCCGGCGTCGTGGCCTTGATGGTCTGCCTGGCGGTGTTGGCGCGCGCGCCCTGGCCCTCGGGCCGCCATTGCCTGCACCTGTCAGTGGCGGGCATCGGCATCCAGGCGCTCTACCTGGGCGGGGTGTGGGTGTCGATCCGGCACGGGCTCTCGGCCGGCATGGCGGCCTTGATCGTCAACCTCCAACCGGTGCTGGTGGCGGCGCTCGCGCCGCTGGTGGGTGAGCAGGTGAGTCGCCGTCAGTGGGCCGGCGTCGTGCTGGGCCTGGCAGGGGTGCTGCTGGTGGTGTCACACAAGCTCGGTTTTGGCGCCGGCCAGGCGCTGCCCTTGCTGCTTTGCGTGCTGGCCTTGCTGGGCATCACCGGCGGCACGCTGTACCAGAAGCGCTTCGTGCCGCAGTTCGACCTGCGCACCGGCCAGGTGGTGCAGTTCGCGGCCTCGCTGGCCGTGACCCTGCCCGTGGCCTGGCTGACTGAACCCATGCGCATCGACTGGGCCCTGCCCACCGTGCTGGCCATGCTGTGGAGCGTTTTCGTGCTCACGGCCGGGGGCATCAGCCTGATGTTCTACATGCTGCGCCACGGCCAGGTCACGCGCGTTAGCAGCACCATGTACATCGTGCCCAGCCTGACGGCGCTGATGGCTTGGGCGCTGTTCGGCGAGACCGTGTCTGGCTTTGCGATCGCGGGCATGGGCGTGACCTTGGCGGGCGTCTATCTGGTGGTGGCTCGGCGCTGAGGGCGGGCGAAGGCAAAAGAAAAGCCGGGCACTGCCCGGCTTCGTTTGGAGTCCAAGCGGACCCAGCGGCGGTCTCAGGCCTTGCGGCGGCGGGCCAAGCCAGCGCCCAAGGCAGCCAGTCCGACCAGGGCCAGCGAGGCTGGGTTCCGGGACATGGCCATCCGTGGGGGCGTTGAAGACGATGTTGTCGATCGACAAGCCGGTGCCGGTCGCGGGCCAGCCCGCCATCGTCGATTGCGCAAAGTCCACGCTGGTGAGGTTGTCAAAACCAAACACGCTGCAGGTGTCGAAGCTGTTGTCTGCGACGCAGCTGGCCGACACCGTGCCGCCGCCCAGCAGGTGACCCGTGACGTTGACGTTGTTGTCTGCGGTGCCGCGGAACAGATCAGCCACATCAAAGGCTTGCAGCGAGAAGGTGCTGCCGTCGGTCTGGCGCATGTTGAACTGCCCGGGCACCGAGCCGCGCGTACCGGCCAGGCCGATCATCGCGGTGCCGTTGTTGTTGTAGCTGCCGGAAGACCAGAACGCGGCAGAAGCGACACCCCAGCCCGATGCGTTGAAGCTGAACGTGAAGCTCTCGACGGCAAACGTGGTGGAGAAGTTGTTCGGAACGCCTTCGAAAGTCAGAACGTCGGCCTGGGCGGCCAGGGAAGCCAGGGCGAGGAGGCTGGCGGCGACGAGGTTGGGCTTGTGAGTCATGAAGCGCTTTCGAGAGCGGTGAGGATGGCGAGTCAAGAGCAAAAGCTGGGCCAGCATCTCTAAGTCCTTGTCAAACTAGGGGGATGACAGAAATTCGCTGCGATGGCTGGTTGAACTGCCAAATCCGCCGACACCCCGGGTTCGGGGTGAGGCGCGGCCGAAGCCGGCGCTGGGGTTATTCGGTCCGGAGGCCTGTGCGCCAAGTGGTTGACGGCCTCGCTGCGCGCGACGCGGCTCGCGGCATCAGCCTGACGTTCTGCATGCGTGCGCCACGCCCAGGTCACGCGCCTAGCGCCACGCCATGCAGTCGGCATGGGTGATCGCGACCAGGTTGATGCTGGGGTGGACCGTCGCGTTGCCGAGGAATTTGGCCGAGATCATGCAGGCCGCGTAGCCATGGGCATTGGAGGCTTGCAGCGCCTGCCCCAGCACGCGCTCGTCGTGGCCGGTGCCCACATGTCCGAGGGGCAACAGACCGGCGTGGGTGTAGGAGTTGGCGCCGGCCCAGGCGATATCACGGAACTCCCGCAGGCCTTGCTTGAGCGCAACGGGCGCGTCCGAGGCCTCGATCTGGCGCAGCAGCACGCCAGGCAGGGGCAACTGGTTGGCCTGCTTCAAGGCCTCGTCGGTTTGTGGCGCCGCGAGCGCGGCGATCTCTGCGTCAGCCGCCGCGTGGGCCAGCCAGGCGGCGCGCAGCAACGCCTCGTGCTGCACGCGCAGCAGTGCCAGGGCCGGGTTCTCGAGCTTGCTGCTGAGCAGCAGCCGAATCGCCTGGCCGTGCGTCAGCACCAGGGCGCAAGCGTCCAGCGCGAGCCGCTCGCGCACGGCGCCGGGGACGTACTGCGCGCCCGCCTTGGCCAGCACTTCGCGCCAGCCAAGGTCCATCTCCTCGGAGCGCTCGAGCAACGTGCGCAGGCTGGTGCTGGTGGGCATGAATGGCCGGGCAAGCGTCAGGTGCCGTGCTGCAGCGCCAGCAGGCCGTCAAAGATCAGGCCTTCGATCAGCTCGTGCGGCACGTCGAGCGCGGGCGAGACCTTCCAGCCGGCGCCGCCCGTCATCAGCACCAGGGGCGCGCGGCCTTCGCGGGCCTGCAGGTGGCGGTAGAGCCGCTCGATGGCCCCAGTGATGGCGTAAGTGCCGCCGCTGGTCAGCGCGTCACTGGTGTTGGTGGGGAAGTCGCGCACCTCGCCGGTGGGGACGCGCAGGCCGGCCGTGCCGCTCTCCAAGGCGCGCAGCATGATGCCGTGGCCCGGCAGGATCAGCCCGCCCAGGTAGTGGCCGTCGCTTGAGAGCGCTTCCACCGTCACGGCCGTGCCCACCATCACCACCAGCACCGGCCCGCCAAAGCCCCGCTGCCGCGCGTGGGCACGGGCGCCGATCACCGCCACCCAGCGGTCGGCGCCGAGGCGGGTCGGGTGGTCATAGCCATTGGTGACGCCGCCGGCCTGCGTGCTCGGCACCACCCAGCGTGGCGCCACGTCCCAGCGGTCCATTTGTTCTTCGACACGCCGACGCACCGCATCGCTGGCCACATTGCTGCCGAGCATGGCGCGCGGGGCGGCCAGGTGCTGCCAATCGTCGTCGGCCAGGCGGTCGATGTTCTCGATGAAGACGGCGCCTTGCCGCTCGGGCGATGCACCCGGCCGTGCATCGTCTGCGTACAGGGCCCATTTGAGGCGGGTATTGCCGATGTCGACTGCGAGAAAGCTCATCCGTCAGAGGGCCGCTAGAAGAGGCCAGCAGCCTAGCAGCCCTCGTCCACTTGCCCGCTCGGGGCTTGTGCCGATCTCAGGCGGGGTCCGACAAGCGCTCGTAGCCCGCCGCTGCGGGCGTGACGACCGAGATGAACTGCAGCACTTCGTTGCCGTGGTTGTAGACGCCGTGGACCGAGCCAGGGCCGGCGATGGCGATGTCACCGGGCTTCAAGGGACGGGTGTCGCCCTCGGCGTTGGTCTGGTAGAGGCCCTGGCCCGAGAGCACGGTCCAGGTGTCCTGGCCGGCAGGGTGGATGTGGGCGGGGATGCGCTGCCCGGGCTGCACGTACCAGGCGACGACCACGGCCTCTGGGGTCTCGACGACGACGGAGCGCACGGGCTCCTCGTCGGCCGGCGTCATGTAGGCGGCGCTCGGGAAGATTCGGCGGCTGGGCATCACGGGCATCTTTGGTCAAGCTCGATGCCAGAGGCAATGCAAGAAGTGCACCGCCAGACGGCCCGCAGCGCGTGCAAATTCACGCGGTACCGGGCTGCGCTTCCAGCGCTGCAGCCGACGGGCTCGCCGGCGTCAGCGCGACCAGCCGACGCAGGCTGGGCAGGCAGGAGCCGCATTGGGTGCCGCAGCGCTTCTCGGCCTGCAGCTGCGCCAGGCGCTCCGCAGGGCTGCCGGTGCAGCGGGCCAGCGTTGAGACGATGGCGTCCTCGCGCACGTCGAAGCAGTTGCACACCTGCGCGCTGGCGGTCGGCTGCTGGCCTTGCGGCGGGCTGCCGGGCGAGAGCAACCAGCGCCCCATGGGCGCGGCGGCCGCGCGGGAGCGCCAGAGATCGGTGAGCCAGGCGCCTTCGTCGTACTGCCCCACGCGCAGCAGGGCCTGGACCGGGGCGGTCGTCATGTCGCCCTCATGCAGACGCAGCAGGCGCAGGCGGCCCCGCGCGCCATCGGCATAGCGCAGGGCGCCCGGGCCTTGCAGGCCGAGCAGGCTGCTGAGGCGCTCGACGACTTCGGGGCTCGGTGTCTCGGCGCAGGCGGCCTCAAAGCTCAGGCCTGCCCAGCCACTGGGCGCACCGGGCACCGGCAGGCATTCGGCAAACGCAAAGCCCGGCAGCAGGCTGCGCAGCGCCGCACGCAGCGCGGCCGCGTCAGCAGCAGGCACCCAGGCGCAGGCGCTCAACCGCCACGGCAGGCTGGCGGACCTGACGCTGACGGCGCTGAACTTGAGTTCGGGCTGGCGCGAGTCCGGGCAGGTGGCCTTGGCGGTGAGGGCATTGACGCCAGTGGCGAGGAACTCGTCGCCCCAGTGCATGGCCATGTCGGCACCCGCCGGGGGCAGACGGTCGTCCAGCTTGAGCGGCACGACCACGCGGCCGCGGCTGGAGGCCACTTCCACCAGTTCGCCATCGGCCAGGCGGCGGCGCGCGGCGTCTTGCGGGTGCAGGCGCAGCAGCGGGCGGCCTTCGTGGGCGAAGAGCCCGGGCACGGTGCCGCTGCGGCTCATGCCATGCCATTGGTCGCGCAGGCGGCTGGTGGTGAGGGCAAAGGGCCGCTCGGCGGTGGTGCGCTCGGCCGTGGGGCGGAAGGGGCTGGCCACGAAGCGTGCCCGGCCGTTGGGCGTGGCGAACTGGCCGTCGGTGTAGAGCCGCGGCTGCGGGCCGTCGACATAGGGCCACTGCTGTGGGCCGTCGTCGTCCAGCACGGCCCAGCTCAGGCCGCTGATGTCGAGGTCGCGGCCGGCGGTTGCCGCGCGGTGTTCGAGCCACAGGGCCTCGGCGCTGTCTGCGGTCAGGCGCGGCGCGCGGCCGAGCAAGGCGTCGATGCGCGCGGCGACGCTGCGGGCGATCTCCCAATCGGGGCGGGCCTCGCCCACCGGCGGCACGGCGGCGCGCACGCGGCTGATGCGGCGCTCGCTGTTGGTGACCGTGCCATCCTTCTCGCCCCAGGTGGCGGCGGGGAGCTGGTAGTCGGCAAAGCGGGCGGTGGCGGTGTCGGCAAACGCTTCTTGCAGGATGACCAGCTCGCAGCGCGACAGCGCGGTCTGCACCAGGGTCTGGTCGGGCAAGGATTGGGCGGGGTTGGTGCAGACGATCCAGAGCGCCTTGATCTCGCCGCGCGCGGCGGCTTCGAACATCTCGACGGCGGTGTGCCCGGGCTTGCCGGGCAGGCCAGCCACGCCCCACAGGGTTTCGATCTCGGCCCAGTCTTCAGGCCTTTTCGGGTCACGGTGGCCCGGCAGCAGCGTGGCCATGCCGCCGCTCTCGCGGCCGCCCATGGCATTGGGCTGGCCGGTCAGTGAGAAGGGCCCAGCCCCCGCGCGCCCGATCTGGCCGGCGGCCAGGTGCAGGTTGATGAGCGCGGTGTTCTTGGCGGTGCCAGCGCTGCTTTGGTTGAGCCCCATGGCGTAGAGGCTGAGGCTGCGCGGGCTGGCGGCAAACCACTCCGCCGCCTGCCAGATGGCGGCTTCAGGGACGCCGCAGGTCTGCGCCGCGCGGGCGGGGGTCCAGTCGCGCACCAGGGCCTTGAGGGCTTCAAAGCCCTCGGTGTGCTGGGCGATGAAGTCGGGCGCCGTGTGGCCGTTCCAGATGATGGCGTGCAGCAGGCCGTGGCACAGGGCCACGTCAGTGCCGGCGCGGATCTGCAGGTGCAGGTCGGCCAGCTCGGCGGTCTCGGTGCGGCGCGGGTCGATGACGATGAGCTTGTGCGGCTCACCCGCAGCGAGCTTGCGTTCACGCGCGGCTTCGAGCCGGCGGAACAGGATGGGGTGGGCCCAGGCCGGGTTGGCGCCGCTGATGAGCACGCAGTCGGCCAGCTCGATGTCCTCGTAGCTGCAGGGCGGCGCATCGGCCCCGAGGCTCTGCTTGTAGCCGACCACGGCCGAGCTCATGCACAGCCGCGAGTTGGAGTCAATGTGCGGTGTGCCGATGACGGCGCGGGCCAGCTTGTTGAAGGCGTGGTAGTCCTCGGTCAGCAGCTGGCCGGAGATGTAGAAGCCGATGGCCTCCGGCCCATGCGCCTCTCGCAAGGCGAGCAGCTTCTCGGCGATCTGCTGCTCGGCCTGGTCCCAGGGCAGCGGCTGGGGCGCGGCGCTGCGGTCGGGCCGCACCAGCGGCTCACGCAGGCGCTGGGTCTGCAGCACGACCGGGCTGGCCGTGAGGTGCAGGTTGGTGCCCTTGGTGCACAGGCGGCCGAAATTGGCGGGGTGGTCGGGGTCGCCCCGCACGCCGGTGATCTGGCCGGCTTCATGCTCGATCACGACACCGCAGCCGACGCCGCAGTAGGGACAGGTGGACTTGGTCTCAGCCATCGGGGGGCGCAACAACAGCCGGGTCGGGCGACCTGCTCAGGCCGCCACGATGCGAATCTTGGGACCAGCCTGCGGCGCGGGCAGGTCGATGCCGAGGGCGTCAAGCTCGGACTGCAGCAGGTAGACCGCACCACCTTCGATCTTGACCTCGAAGTGCGGCGTGCAGCCTTCATCGGGCTCCTTGGCGCAGCCGTTGTCCAGGCCAATCGTCCAGTTGTGCAGCGGGCAGGCCACGCTCTTGCCAAAGACGATGCCCTGGCTCAAGGGGCCACCCTTGTGGGGGCAACGGTCCAGCAGGGCGAAGACCTCGTTCGCGTCGTTGCGGAACACGGCCACGTCCATGCCGGTGGGGCGGGCGACTCGGCGCGAGCCGAGCATGGGGATCTCGTCGACGAGGCAGATGCGGGTCCAGGTGCTCATGGTGTTCTCTATGCCAAAAGTCGGGCGTACTGCCCGGTCACGGTTTCCATCACGGCAAGCAGGTTCTCGCTCGCCAAAAAGCTTTCAGAGGCGGCGCGCTGGCCGTGGCTGGTGCCGCCCAGCGCGGCATCCAGAAAGATCCATTGCGAGGCCGCGAGCTGCAGGTTGGCCTGGATCTCGGGCGTGGTTTCGGGGGCGCTTTGCAGCACCCGCATCGCGGCGCGGAAGTCGTTGCGCGCCACGCCCATCTCGGTGCGGATCAGCGCGCGGTCCACGCCATGCTCCTCAGCCAGGTAGAGCATGGCCAGGCGCTGCGAGAGCATGCGCTGGCGGCCGGCCAGGTTGATCAGCTTGGCGCTGGCGGCGTCGGAGCGTTTTTCCAGCTGGCCGGTGGCCTGATGTGCGAGTTTGAGCACCTCGCCTGCCAGCGGGATCACGGCGTTGACGCGCGCCGGCGTGACCGGCAGCTCGTCGAGGCGCTGCTTCAGCACGGCCGCTTGCTTGCCAAGCTGCTCATAGGTCGAAGCGATCTCGGGCGTGGGCGCAAAGGCCCGCAACTCGGCCAGCTGTTGGTCAAAGCGCTGCCGGCTGGCATCCAGGATCTTGTGCGCGCGGCCCTCGATGTCGGGCAGCGCCAGCCCCAGCCAGGCCTTGGCCATGCGCTGGCTCAGCATGCGCTGCGCGCCGGCCTTGTTGATGGCCTCACCCAGGTCGCGGATGCGCGCCAGCGCAGGCAGGCC